>DPVV01000494.1 GCA_003526525.1 Lachnoclostridium phytofermentans
CGTATTCTGTGAAAGAACGCGAAAGTATCGTTCTTCGCTGGCTGTTTAAAAAATTGATAAAAATGATACTATAGAAAGAGGTGCAGTATGTTATTAACCGGTTCTCAAATTTTAATCGAGTGCTTGAAAGAACAAGGCGTTGACACCATATTTGGATATCCAGGTGGTCAGGTACTTAACATTTATGATGAGCTTTATCGTCATCAGGACGAGATAAGACATATTTTAACTTCCCATGAACAGGGGGCTTCCCATGCTGCGGATGGCTATGCACGAGCAACCGGAAAAGTCGGTGTATGTCTTGCAACGTCAGGTCCGGGCGCAACGAATTTGGTAACCGGTATAGCAACCGCTTATATGGATTCCGTTCCTTTGGTTGCAATTACAGGTAACGTTCCTGTACCTCTTCTTGGTAAAGACAGCTTTCAAGAGGTTGATATTGCGGGAATCACGATGCCAATTACCAAGCATAATTTTATTATAAAAGATATAACCAAACTTGCTGAAATGATACGTCGTGCATTTAAGATAGCAAAGAGTGGAAGACCAGGTCCTGTTTTAATTGATATTACAAAGGATGTTACAGCAGCAAAATATGAATATACAAAAGCTGAACCAGAAGCGATCACCTATGATGAATACCTAAAAGTAACAAGCAAAGATATGGAGGATACTTTAAACTTACTTCGTGGCTGTAAGAAACCTATGGTATTCGTAGGAGGCGGTGCTATCATATCAGGAGCAGAAAAAGAGTTGATGGAATTTGTAGAGCTCTTAGATTGTCCAGTTACTGATTCTTTGATGGGAAAAGGTGCTTTTCCAGGGAATCATAAAAGGTATACTGGTATGCTTGGAATGCATGGTACAAAAACTTCGAATTTTAGTGTTACGGAATGTGATTTATTTATAGCAATCGGAACGCGTTTTAGTGACCGAGTAACTGGAAATGCTACAAGGTTTGCACAAAATGCGAAGAAGATACATATTGATATCGATCCGGTTGAGATTAATAAGAATGTTTTCATTGACAAACGGTTGATTGGAGATGTAAAAGCAGTTCTTCGTTTACTTAATGAGAAGTTAGAACAACAATCACATGAAGAATGGATGAGAAAAGTGGAAGAAAGTAAGAAAAAACATCCATTAAGTTATCAGGATAATGTATTAACAGGTCCTTATATCTTAGAAAAAATTGATGAACTTGCAGGTGAGAGTGCGATTATTACAACTGAGGTCGGACAGCATCAGATGTGGGCTGCACAGTACATCCAATATAGAAAACCTAGAACATTTATTACCTCGGGTGGATTAGGAACAATGGGGTACGGCTTAGGGGCAAGTCTTGGAGCAAAAGTCGGAATGCCTGATAAGACAGTAATTAATATTGCTGGAGATGGTTGTTTCCGTATGAATATGAACGAGATTGCAACTGCGACAAGATACAATATTCCAATTATACAGATAGTATTTAATAATCACGTTCTTGGAATGGTTCGTCAGTGGCAGACACTCTTCTATGGAAGACGCTATTCTCAAACGATTCTGAATGATAAAGTAGATTTTGTAAAGTTAGCAGAAGCTATGGGGGCAAAGGCTTTCCGAATTACTAAAAAAGAAGAAGTGGAATCTGTATTAAAAGAAGCACTTTCTTTAAACGAACCAGTCGTAATAGACTGTATCATTGATAATGATGATAAAGTATGGCCTATGGTTGCACCTGGTGCTGCCATTGAGGAATGTTTCAATGAAGATGATCTTGACAAAAGGAATTAGAATGAAAGGAATTATTCCAAGATACATTAAAAAGCATATGAATAAGCTTTCCGCAAATATAAAAAGGTATCATTAGTAAAATAATATATGAATAAAATTACATCCCGCATTGCTGAGGAAAATCTGCAATGCGGGTTTTTAATTGCAAAAATATTCAATTGGGTTAGAATATTTTTGAGATAAATAAGTATTACTTATAAATAAGATTAGCTGAAATAATTACTAGAAAGCACTGTAAAATCAGTCATCATAGCAATTAAGGCAAAATGAAAACTAAAGTATTATTATTTTAATATCCTGTGTTTTAGTGCTTGACAGGATAGATTGGTATTGGTAAAATGAGCGTGTGTTGAGAAATGTCGAACTGTGCAAATATGCATTCAGTGATGCATAAAGTGTATATTTATAATATTTATAGGGAAACAGCGGTAGGAACGCTGTTGATATTTAGCAATGGAAGTATGTTTTGGTCAATTTCATTGCTATACTTATGTTTTTTTATGATTCAAACAGGGGTACCCTGTTAAGGAGTAAAGCTCCTTGAAAAAATTATAATAGGAGGAAGTATTTATGGAACGCTTTTTTAAATTAAAGCAGAACAACACAAACGTGCGTACAGAAGTAATAGCAGGTTTCACTACATTCTTTGCAATGGCGTACATTATCACAGTAAACCCAGGAATGTTATCACAGACTGGAATGCCATGGGGAGCAGTATTTTTAGCAACTATTTTAGCATCTATCGTCGGAACATTAATTATGGGACTTGTTGCTAATGTTCCATATGCACAGGCACCGGGTATGGGCTTAAATGCATTTTTCGTATTTACCGTATGTTTTGGTCTTAAGTTTAGCTGGCAGGAAGCTTTGGCAATGGTATTTATCTGTGGTTTATTTAATATTTTTATCACAGTAACAAAACTTCGTAAGTTAATTATCAAATCCATACCAGAAAGCTTACAGCATGCAATTGGTGGTGGTATTGGGATTTTCGTAGCATATATAGCAATTGTTAATTCAGGACTTGTTACCTTTGTTGGTGATCCACTTGTTCCAAGCATTGCAACTTTTAATAATCCAACCGTTATTTTAACTGTAGTTGGACTTGTACTTACTGTTATTTTACTATTATTAAACGTTAAGGGTGCTATCTTTATCAGTATTGTTGTAACTACACTACTTGGTATTCCCTTTGGCGTAACTAAGACAGCAGATACGATAAGTTTTAGTGAAGCACTCAGTCAGTTACCAGAAACTTTTGGTGCTGCATTTGGTAAAGATGGTATTCAGCATTTATTTTCAGATGCAAGCAGAATTCCTCTTGTATTAATGACAATCTTTGCATTTAGTTTATCAGATACATTTGATACCATCGGAACTTTTATTGGAACTGGTCGTAAAACAGGAATTTTCTCGAAAGAGGATGAAGAGGCATTAGAAAGCGGAGCAGGCTTTAAATCCAAGATGGACAAGGCTTTATTTGCAGATGCTACTGCAACTAGCATTGGTGCTATCTTTGGTACTTCAAATACTACTACTTACGTAGAAAGTGCAGCAGGTATTAATGCAGGTGGACGTACCGGTTTAACCAGTGTAGTGGTAGCTATTTTGTTTGCAGTTAGTGCTTTCTTTGCTCCATATGTGAGCGCAATTCCTTTTGCAGCTACCGCTCCAGCTCTTATTGTTGTTGGTGTTATGATGCTTTCCGCATTTAAGCAGGTAGATTGGGATAACTTAGAGGAAGCTATACCAGCGTTCTTTGCAGGCGCCTTCATGGCTCTTTGCTATAGTATCTCCTATGGTATTGCAGGAGGGTTTATCTTCTATATTATTGTGAAATGTGTGAAGGGAAAAGTGAAAGAGGTAACGCCAGTACTTTGGGTGGCAACAGCCTTATTTATTGCAAACTTCGTAATTTTAGCATTATTATAATAAAAGTATATAGTTTCACATTTCTATTAAGAAATAGCGGGGTTACGAATTGGCATATTTGCTATCCGTAACTCTGTTTCTATGTTTTTAACATTAACAGGTTTTTAAGTCAAAGACATAATACAAATCATTAAAAAGTGAAATACAGAATAGTTTTTTGTTAAAAGTGCATGATAAGTTTATTATTTAACACTCTTTTTATGTTGTATTATAAAAAATCATCTGCTATAATCTCGTAGTGAGCGCAATTGCGCAAAATTGTGCAATTTGTACATAGAGTGCAAATTCCATACAGCGTGTTATGGTACCTAAATGGGACCCAACTAAAAATGAGGAGGCAATTACATGAGTGGCAATGTCATTGTTGGTCAGTCTGGAGGACCGACAGCGGTTATTAATTCAAGTTTGGCGGGGGTATACAAAACAGCAAAGGATCGTGGAGCAAATAAAGTCTATGGTATGCAACATGGTATTCAGGGCTTTCTTAATGGACAGATTGTTGACTTATCCGATCATATTAAGAGTAATCTCGACCTCGAGTTACTAAAGCGTACACCTTCCTCTTACCTTGGTTCATGCAGATATAAGCTTCCTGAAGTTTCCGATAACAAAGAAGTTTATGAAACCATCTTTCAAAAGCTTCATGAATTAAACATTGAGTATTTCTTCTATATTGGTGGAAATGATTCCATGGATACCATCAAGAAATTATCAGAGTATGCAGAAATGACAGGTAGTCACATTCGTTTTATGGGTGTACCAAAAACGATCGATAATGACTTAGCTGCAACGGATCATACTCCTGGTTATGGCAGTGCTGCAAAATACATTGCTTCGATTACAAAAGAAGTGATACGTGATGGATTAGTTTATGATATTAAGAGCGTTACTATTTTAGAAATCATGGGTAGAAATGCCGGATGGTTAACTGGTGCGGCTGCTCTTGCTAAGAGTGAAGATTGCGAAGGACCGGATATGATTCTTCTTCCGGAGGTTCCATTTGATTCAAAAGACTTTATACGAAAAGTGGATGAAATTCAAAAGCGAAAGAAGTCTGTTGTGATTGCTGTTTCAGAGGGTGTTCGTTTTGCAGATGGTAGATATCTTTGTGAGGTTGGGGATGCAAATGCTAGTGTCGATGCGTTTGGACATAAGCAACTTTCTGGTACAGGCCGTGTATTAGCTAGCTTAGTGGCTGGTGAGCTTGGCTGCAAAACACGTGCTATTGAATTTAATACATTACAACGTTGTGCTTCTCATATTGTATCCCGTACGGATATTTCGGAAGCATTCCAAGTTGGTGGTGCAGCAGTAAAAGCAGCTTTTGAAGGTGTGACTGGTAAGATGATTATCTTAAAACGTGTTTGTGATGAACCATATCAGTGTACAACCGACATCTATGATATTAATGCGATTGCTAACGTTGAAAAACGTGTACCTATGGAATGGATTGATGTTCCAAATTATTTTGTAACACAGGAATTCATAAATTATGCAAGACCATTAATTCAGGCAGAACTTACTCCTATTATGGTAGAGGGGCTTCCAAGACATTTATATTGCGAGGAGTAATCTTTTCATGGGAAGTAATAAAAAAATGAATAGAGTTCATTTTTTTACCCAAAATAATAATAAGTTCTGTTAAAAGCAATTAAGTAAGCAATAGGAAGCACATTAACGAGCTTTCTATTGCTTTTTTAATTTATAAGAATTTGCGCAGCAATTAGGCAGAGTGGCTTTTTGTTTCTAAAATTTTCACTTTTCAAAATGAAAGAACTATGATATGATATTATATGGTATTTAAAACTACGTAATGCGATAGATAATTACTACGTGATAAAGACATCATCACAATATTTACAATTGACAGGAGGACTATTATGTCTTATAGAATTTTATGCGACAGTTGTACTGATTTACCAGTGGAGTTACAACAGGATGAACATATTATAAAAATAGCATTGTCCATTCAAATAGATGAAGAAAACATCATTGACGACGAGACATTTAATCAGATTGATTTTTTACGAAAAATGAACGAAAGTAAGAATTGTCCGAAATCATCCTGTCCGTCTCCAGACGGTTATATGTCTCATTTTGATGAAGCAGAAGATATTTATGTGGTAACCTTATCCTCTCGTTTAAGTGGTTCCTATAATAGTGCGGAACTTGCTAAAAAGTTATATTTAGAAGACCATCCAAATAAAAATATCGAAGTATTTGATTCCAAATCTGCATCGATTGGCCAGACTCTTATCGTAATGAAGATTCAAGAGTTAATTGAAAAAGGATTTTCCTTCTCTGATGTAGTATCCAAAGTCAATGAATTTCGTGATAGTTTAAAGACGAAGTTTGTATTAGAGACCTTAGATACGTTAAGAAAGAATGGTAGATTAAGTAATTTAACCGCTGTAATTTGCAGTGCACTCAATATTAAACCTATTATGGGATCTGACGATGGAAATATTATTAAAATTGATCAGGCTCGTGGGATTGAAAAAGCACTACTAAAGATGGTAAAATATATGGAAGAGGATGTGACTGATGCAAAGAACCGTGTTCTTGGCATTTCACACTGTAATAATTTTGAACGTGCAATATTTGTAAAAGAAGAAATTATGAAGTGTATTCCTTTTGCAAAATGTTTTATAGCAAACACGGGCGGTATTTCTAGCTTATATGCAAATGAAGGCGGCATCATTGTTTGTTACTAATCGGGAGAGAAAGGAAAGGATAGGGACCAAATGAAAGAGTTTGTCATTACAACAGATTCAAATTCGGATTTATTGCCATCCTACATTAAAGAGAAAAAAATTGGTATTATCTCGCATTATTACGATCTAGAAGGCATAACTTACGGGGAGGACAACTTATTATCTGCGAAGGAATTCTATGATAAAATGCGTGCAGGTATTATGCCAACTACTATGGCAAGTAATCCAGCCGTAATTCGTGAAACCTTTCAGAATTATGTAAATGAGGGGTATGATGTTCTTCATATTAGCTTTTCATCCGCACTAAGCGGTGGCTGTAACAACGTTATGGTAGGTGCACAGGAAATTTGTGAGGAAAATGAAGGTGCTAAGATTATTGTAATTGATTCCCTTAATGTTTCCTTAGGTCAAGGCATGGTTATTATGAAAGCTGTCGCGATGAGAGAACAGGGAAAGAGTATTGATGAAGTAGCAGCATGGATAGAAGAGCATAAATTAGAATTCTGTGTGCAATTTACTGTAGATGATTTATATCATCTTCATAGAGGTGGTCGAGTTTCTAAAGCTACAGCGATAGTAGGATCTATGATTAATATTAAACCTATCTTAGTGGTAAATAACGAAGGTCAACTTGTGTCCAATGGAACAACACGCGGAAGAAAGAAATCACTTGCTACATTAGTGGATAATATGCTGTCTACTATGGGCAAATATCAGAATGAACAAAATGTAATTTGTGTGGTTCACGGAGATGTCGAAGAGGATGCTAATTTCTTAGTAAATCTTATAAAAGAAAAGCTACATATCGACAACATCGTTGTGAATACAGTAAGTCCAAGTATCGGAGCTCATTCCGGTCCTGGGGCAATCGGTATTTGTTATATGGGAGAGCATCGTTAATTAAAACTTATGTTATTTTAATAATATAACTGCATGATAGAACCAAGGAGATAGAGCAAAAGTAATATTTTTGAGATACTATCTTCCTTGGTTTTATCTAATGTTAACGTTTCTTTTTTTAGGACTATTAATTTCTTTTTTTAGGGCTGCTTTTTTACTTTTTTTGGTCTTGACAATTAAACTAAATTGTAGCATAATATCATAGCGACCTTCTTCTTTTTCCTTGTACATACAGCAGTCACAATTCGAGGCGTGGCTCAGTTTGGTAGAGCGCTACGTTCGGGACGTAGAAGCCGCAAGTTCGAATCTTGTCGCCTCGACGATGGGTTTAATTTTAAATCATATCATAATATCATGCCGTTATAGCACAGTCGGTAGTGCGATTCACTCGTAATGAATAGGTCATCGGTTCGATTCCGATTAACGGCTTTTTGAAAATCTAATAAAATTAATCGTTGTAGCCATCGTAAACGTAGTAGCACCTGAATGAAGGTGATTTTTTCATGTTGTGGGGACTATTTTGGGACTAATGTTAGTCAAAAATAAAAAAGACCTGCTCTATTTTAGCAAGGCTTACAATGTTATATTACTTTTCTTGAAAACATATAGCAGCCTTCTCATCCATCTTTTCGAGTGCATGTGCATTGATATTCATTGT
Organism: Lachnoclostridium phytofermentans; assembly: GCA_003526525.1. Classification (GTDB taxonomy): domain Bacteria; phylum Bacillota; class Clostridia; order Lachnospirales; family Lachnospiraceae; genus Lachnoclostridium. The sequence goes on from DPVV01000494.1 coordinate 7,978, forward strand.
TGTGCTCGTTTGAGCATGTCCTAGTCGTTCACAAAAGAGTTGCCAATGTTTACTTTACACAAACCATTGGCGACTAAATATTGATAATTGGTAGGAAATGGTGTATTATATAAAGAAAGCTTCTGTTTATAACAAGGAGGGGACATGCATGAAAAAGAAAAAGTGGTTGATTATTGCTTTATCAACCTTAGTTATTATCCCGGTTAGCTTTGCCATAACTGACAAAGTTCGTTATGATAATGGAGGAAGAGCGATATTTGTTAGTGATCTTGGGTCAGGTGGCGAAGTTGATATATATAAAGGTTTTGGTTACAAGATTTTATATTTTTATCCACAAACTTCAAGCGAGGATGAATTAGAGAGGATTTATTCTGAATGGAGATGGTTCTGGGAAGATTAAAATTGAATAGTATAATTTAAACTACCAACTATCAACATCAGCGGGTAGTTTTTTTAGATATCGATACGCTTATCAGAGTGCTCATGACAGCATTTCAGTCATTTTAATGAATAAATGATGAAGCCTATTTTGGATTGGTTAAGCCACTATCTCTTCTTGTTCTTTTTTTAATGAAGTAGATTCTATGATTGTATCTATTAATTGTATCCATTTAGATAGATTATTAGCACCTGGATTATTGACAGCCTTTTGAAAAATGTTATTATGGTTGTATGTAAAGATTATGGAAAGATTACATTGATAACCTTTTTACAAAAGATACATCTTATTATTAATTCATTAAATGGACATCCTAAATTGAATTAGCATTGAAAAATTAGGCTTGATGAGGAAGCTATATTGGAAGAAAACAATAGAAAGAAAACTCGGATAACCTAAAAGAATATATTGATATAAAAAGGATAAAAGGGGGAAACCAAATGAAATTAAAAGCGATACTATGGGATTATGATGGTACATTAGTCGACAGTACCAAGAAAAATATACGCGTTACCAAAGAAATTTTAAAGCACTTTATACCAGAAATTAAGCAACATATGCCAATAGCACTAACCTCAATTGACGAATATCAAAAGGCAAACTATAGGTATAAGAACTGGAAGGAATTATATGAACATGCATATGGTTTGACTATGGAACAGATTGAAGAAGCGGGGAAGCTTTGGAGTCCTTATCAGTTACAGGATGATTCCAATGCAGAGTTGTTTGAAGGATTGCTTGATATAATTCCGAGATTGCCAGTGAAGTCCCAAGGAATATGCTCACAAAATAGTGCACAAAACATAGAAAAAACATTAGCTTCCTATGGATTAGCATCATTCTTTCCAGTAATTATCGGCGTGGATGAAGTTGGTTTTGGTGAACAAAAGCCAAACCCTTCGGGATATTTAAAATGTCTATCGAAGCTAGGGGTAGATTATGAAGATTCCATACTAGTTTATATTGGTGATCATGCAGAAGATGTTGTTTTCGCTAAGAATGCAGAAAAGTGCTTGTTAGAATATTTAAGAGAAAAGAATAAAATTAGTACGGTAAAAATAATTACTATTGGAGTAAATTACAGCGGTTCGGATGCTACTACATGGGCAGTGAAACCAGACTATGTTGTAACTTCGCCAAAGGAAATAGAATGTATTATAACCGAAATAAATAAGAATTAGAAGGAAACGCCTGTGAATAAATATAACTTAGCATTTCGCTTGTTAAAAAAGAACTACAAAACTATTTTACTATTTGAACTATTTTATAAATTAGTAGGATCCACAGTATTTACTCCATTGCTATTTGGTATGTTAAATCTTGCTTTAAAGCTTTCAGGAGAACAATATCTAACTAATGATAATTTTTTTGATTTTCTAAGTAGACCAACAACGGTAGTTATCGCCTTAATTATCTTATTGGCTGTAACCTTATTTACTTTATTTGAGATGACTGCCTTAGTTCAATGTTTTCATGCTTCGTTTCATAACAATAAGATGACAGTTGCACAAATGTTTCAGGCTGGTTATCGCTCTGCATTTCGCTTTTTTAAGAGAAGGAATGGATTAATTATTGTATTTGTTCTATTTATTATCCCTATTACGAATTTTGCTTTAGTGTCTGGGTATATTTCAAGTATCAACATACCAGAATTCATTATGGATTATATCTATAACAATCTGTTGTTATCGATACTATTTCTTTTATGTATGCTCCTATTTGCGATTATTACAATGCGCTGGATATTTAGTATTCACGTGTTTACACTGGAAGGCTGTAACTATAAAAAAGCAAGAAAAGAAAGCCTTCGAATGAATCGAGGACGTTATATCAAGCATGCCATAGGGCTGATTGTATGGAATATATCCATAGCTTTGATTGTGTTACTATTTACCACTCTTTCCATTGGTGCTGTTACTCTTGTAATTAAATCGTTAACAAATTCAGCGATTGCCTATTCTATGACACTTGCTGTTGTTGCTGGTGCGTTATTGTTACTAATAATCGTGTTAGCCAATTTTTCAGTGGCGATATCTTTTGCGTTTATCAGTGCGTTATACTATAAGCAAAAGAGATATGCAGGAGAGGAAATTCCAACCTATCGTCCATCTGAAATTACATTCCATAAATTGAAAAAGGTCTTAGTATTTAGTGCATTAGTAGCAGCAGTGATAAACATCTTCTACTTATCAGTTATAACCAATAAAAATTTTGATTGGAATATGCAATTATTTGAACATACACAAGTGACTGCACATCGTGGTAATTCCAGTATGGCACCAGAGAATACCATGCCAGCATTCAAAAGTGCAATAGAACAACGAGCGGATTATATAGAACTCGATGTTCAACAAACGAAAGATGGAGTGTTTGTAGTAGCGCATGACTCCAATTTGAAACGAATCTCTGGAAAAAATATTAATATATGGGAAGTTACTTATGATGAGATTAAAGATATCGATGTTGGAAGTTGGTTTCACAGTGACTTTTCTTATGTAAGATTATCTACATTAGAAGAGGTAATTAAGGAGACAAAGGGTAAGATAAAATTAAATATTGAACTTAAACCAAGCGGCCATGAAATTGATTTTGAAAAAAGTGTTGTTGACTTAATTAAAGAATATAAAGTGGAGGATGACTGTGTCGTAGCCTCGATGAACTATGAATGTTTAAAACGAGTGAAGGAATACGCACCTGATATAAAAACAGTATATATAACGACCGTTGCATATGGCTCTTTATTAACCTTGGAGTATGCGGATGTCTATAGCATTGAAGCTACTTTTGTAACAAGTAACTTGGTAAACGACATTCATCGTCAAGGAAAAGAAATCTACGCTTGGACTGTGAATGATGAGAGTAATGTTCAGAAAATGATTGATGTAGGTGTTGATAATATCGTTACGGATAATCCTGTTATGGTCCGTGAATTAGTATATTCTAAGAGTTTAAATGAAAATATAGTTGATTTTATATATCGTCTCATCAATAAATAGTATGTATGATAGAAAAAATTTTACACTATCAAATGTTCTATTTAATATAATGATCACTAACGAGATGTTACTACTAATTATGTATGTATTACACATAAGCTATAAAAATAAGAAACACGAAAAGATGAGTGAAAATTTCACCTCCAAGTTTGTGTCTGCTGTCTTTACAAGCTAGTGAGGTATGAAGTTAACGCAGAAATGAGGAAAAGCATGAAACTAGTTATAATAAGGCACGGAGAACCAGATTATTCAATTGATTCACTTACAGAAAAAGGATGGAGAGAAGCAGATTTTCTTTCTGAAAGGATCAGTAAGCTTCCTGTTTCAGCAATCTATTGCTCCCCTCTTGGAAGGGCAAAAGACACAGCGAAAGCAACATTACAAAAATTAGGTACCGAAGCAGAGATATTACCTTGGCTTAGAGAGTTCGATGCTCCAATTAACGATGCTAATAATGAAAAAAAGATGGTACCGTGGGATTTTATGCCTGGATATTGGACAAAACAAGAAGAATTTTATGGCAGAGACCAATGGTTTGACAATGATTTAATGAAGACAGGCCCGGTAAAAGCAGAATATGAAAAAGTAGCTGCTGGCCTTGATGAACTTCTATTAAAGTATGGATATCAAAGAGAAGGTAGATTGTACCGAGCTATACCAGGAAGTGATGATACAATCGTGTTGTTTTGTCACCTTGGTATTACTTGTGTTATTCTTTCACATCTACTTGGAATCTCAGCACAATTAATGTGGCACGGATTCTTTATTGCACCTACTTCAGTTACTATAATTGAGACAGAAGAACGTATGAATAATGAAGCCTTCTTTCGCTGTAGGGAGGTAGGAGATACAGCTCATTTGTATGTGAAAGGAGAGCCAGTGTCAAACGCTGGATTCTTTCCAAGACAGCCAAAGTAATGTTCCAATGGCGTATTTATTAATATTTTAATGGTTTATTTT
>DPVV01000563.1:0-811 GCA_003526525.1 Lachnoclostridium phytofermentans
GAACAGGCTCAAGCTACAGTCGAGCAGCTACATCGAATCGAACTAGATTATGGAATTACTTGCTGTGAGAAGAATGATTCAGGATGTGTTTATCAATGGGATTATCCAAATGGTTGGCCTCCATTGCAATTGATTGCTATGGTAGGGTTACAAAATTACGGCTTTGATAAAGAAGCGTATCGTATTGCAAAGAAGTATGTTGATTTAGTGGAGCGTGTATTTGAAGCAACTGGGTGTCTGTGGGAAAAATATAATGTCCTTGAAGGTAATGTAGAGGTAATAAACGAATATGAGATGCCACCTATGATCGGGTGGAGTGCAGGTGTTTATTTGTTTGCAAAAAATATGTGCAAATAATTAACGACAACCCAGAGAGACATTAGTAGCAGGCAATCCAGGTAAACTATTTTCCTGGTCATGGAGATACCGAAAAAAACCATAACTGGGGTAAAAATGATTTGTGCAGTTCGGGTTTTTTGTAATAGTTTAACATTAGAATAGATAATCAGGAGATAAATGTAAATGAAAGTAGGAAATATATGAATATCATAGATCGTTTCAATGAAAATTTACAGAAGTATAAGAGTATACCTTTCTGGTCATGGAATGATAAGTTGCAACCAGAGGAGCTAAGGGCTCAAATCAGAGAGATGAAAGATGTGGGAATGGGTGGATTTTTCATGCATGCCAGAGGTGGCCTAAAGACACCTTATATGGAGGACGAATGGTTTGACTGTGTGGAAGCTTGCATTGACGAAGCCAAAAAGCTTGACATGAATGCTTGGTGCTATGATGAGAATGGATGGCCAAG
>DPVV01000563.1:907-3803 GCA_003526525.1 Lachnoclostridium phytofermentans
CGGGTATGAAACTTCTAAAGGATAGGGAAAATCTAGAGCACTATATAACATATAAATCAAAAGATTGTTTTGATGAGAGTGCATTAGAGGTATATGTTGTAACGGATAATCAGTTGATAAGGGTGTTTGAGAGTAGTGAACAATCGGATTGCTATCACTGTGTCTATGACCATGTAAATTCCTCTGTAGTCGATGTGCTAAATCCTAGTATTGTAAGAAAATTTATTGAGGAAACACATGAGAAATATTACGAAAAATTTAGTACAGAGTTCGGAAATGTAATGATGGGATTTTTTACGGATGAACCTCAGTATTTTCGATGGGATACGGCATATACGCCAATGTTAGTTACTGCATTCAAGGAAGAGTATGGTGAGGATGTATTGGATGGATTGGCCTCTTTGTTTATTGAGCATGAAGGAGCATATGAATTTCGATTTAAGTATTGGAGATTAATGAATAAACTATTTATTAATTCCTTTATTAAGCAAATTTATGATTGGTGTGAAGAACATAATTGTAAAATTACTGGGCATGCCGTAGAAGAATCTGCATTATTTGCACAAATGTGGTGTTGCGCTGGTATAATGCCTTTTTACGAATATGAACATATTCCAGGGATGGATTGGCTTGGAAGAGAAATACAGAGTGAGCTTGCACCAAGGCAAGTATCCTCGGTAGCACAACAGCTAGGGAAGAAGCAAGTTTTAACGGAGACATTTGCCTGTACTGGATGGGATGCTACGCCAAAGGAATTAAAGAGAATTGCAGAGTGGCAATATGTGAATGGTATAAATTTAATGTGTCAGCATCTTTTTCCATACTCTATTCGTGGTCAAAGAAAACGGGATTATCCATTACATTTTTCAAAACATAATCCATGGTATGATGAATTAAAGTACTTTAATGATTATTTTACAAGATTAGGTTATTTGCTTACTGAAAGCACAGAAGTTGTTAAAGTAGGTATTATACATCCAATGCATTCTGCTTATTTAACATTTAACAGGCAAAAAGATAAGGAGTCCGTACAAGTGTTAGAGGATAGCTTTATAGAATTGATTGAATCTTTTGGAGCGTATAACATAGGACATCACTATATAGATGAATCATTATTAGAACGCCATGGTAGTGTTAGAGAGAATCAACTGATTATGGGTCAATGTGCATATGACTACATTGTAATTCCTAAGCTACAAAGCTTAGATCATACTACGGTAGCATTGTTAAAACAATATTTAGAGCAAGGTGGAAAGCTTTACTTAGTTGATGAGCAGCCAAGTTACATAGATGGAAAAAAGGCGAACTTAGATTTTCTGGTTTCGAATGTTACATGGGAAGAACTTATTAATACAGATATCGTATTAAGAGAAACGAATACAGCAGTTCGCTCTACCTATCGAAAATCCGATTTTGGAACCTTTCTTTTTGCAGTAAATTTGTCTGAGAAAGAAGCTTATACGGTGCACTATGAAGTGAAAGCAAAGGGTATGAAGCAGCTTAATCTAGAAACTGTTCGTTTTGAAGGTGTATACTTTGAAGCAGGGGATTGTGGTATTGTTGTACCGTTAACACTTGATCCAGGACAGTCAGTGTTACTGTATGTAGATGATTTAGCATCCCCAATGCCAAAAGAAAAAGGGAATACAATCTTACAACAGTTAGACACGAATTTCAACGTGGTATCCGAGGTAAGAAATCAGTTAACAATTGATTATGTAAGCTTATCTTATGACAACATAACCTATGATGAATCAATGCCAATTATGGCAGTTTCTTATCGTTTACTGTCTGAGCGACAAAATAGAACAATCTATTTAAAGTATGAATTTGAGGTAAAAGAATTATCTAATTTGTTAATAATCGAGGCAGAAGATCAACATTATAAGAATGTATGGTTGAATGGACAAGAGATTGCGTTGTCACAAAAAGGTATTCTAGACAAGAGCTTTATTTGTTGTGATATTGTATCATTAGTCAAAGTTGGAAAGAATGAGGTTGTATTTGAAATAGAGTATTATCAGGATCCAATGGTATATCATTTACATTTGGATGAGGGGGATGATACGGAGTCCTTAATGAATTGCTTAAGTTATGATACAGATATTGAATGTATCTATTTGCATGGGAATTTTGGAGTAGAAGCTTTAGATGGGTATGAAATATGTATGAGGGAAAAGGGTGAAGTAGTGGATGTAAAAGAGGAGGCAAATAGAGAGGAATGTCATCTGTCGATATTAACTACAGGTAGATTTACTTTAGTAAAACAGAAAAAACATGTAGATATCAGTAGATTAGTACAAGAGGGATTCCTATTCTTTGCTGGAGAACTACTACTTGAAAAACACTTTGAGGTCAAAGAGCTAGAAACTTATGCTAAGCTTACCTTAGAGGGAAGGTTTGCATTTGCGGAAATAATTCTCAATGGAAAAAAGGTAAAAAATCTATTGTTTGATAAAGAAGCTAATCTTTCTGATTATCTAATACAAGGAGAGAATATATTACGAATACGTTTAAAGAACGGTAATCGAAATTTATTGGGGCCATTTCATTGTGCTAATGCATATGAACCATTAGGAGTTGGACCTGAAACATTCCATATGTACGGTACTTGGGATGGTAGTAAGAGTCCGATGTATCGCGATAGTTATTCTTTTGTTTTCTTTGGGGTTAATTATATTAAGATTACGATATATTGATGAACAGGCTTATCAGATTCTACTGATAGGCCTGTTCTCTCGCTTTATAGGAAGTTTCACACTTTCCTATAAAGTGCGAACAAGGTATCCACATTCTTGTGAAAACGCACTGCATCGATTCGGTAGATCTCTTTATAAAGCCTCGAAGCTGCCTTGCATCATTAGGTCCCACATCAGCCTAGAACGCTGACCGAAAA
>DPVV01000354.1 GCA_003526525.1 Lachnoclostridium phytofermentans
CATCAACCGCTTCTATCAAAAGCTCATTTTGATTATGATGAAGAGATAGGATTTCTTCTACAATCCACTTCATATTTAAGATTTGTCCTTTTAACTGCGGTAGGTACTCCTTCGTATTTTTGTATTTTCCAACTTCACTTATCATTCCATCGGTAAGAAGGAGCGCAGCTTGAATCGGAGTTTTTAACTGATGTGAGGTAGCTCGTAAAAATACTTCCTGCCTTTTGTTTTCTTCCGATAATTTAGAATTTTTTATCTCAAGCTCTTGGTAATTATCCTCTAGCCTTTGATAAACTTCTTTCATCGTTTCTCCTAGATAAGCAATCTCATCCTGTTTACCAAGTTCAATTGGTTTCATTTTTAATTTTTTTGTATTTATAATATGTTCTGCCATGAAAGTCACTTTACGAATCGGCTGTACAATATATTTCGCAAATACACTCGATAACAACATAGAAAGTAATACGACAATTGCAAGTATCATTGGTAAACTTCGAAGGATTACAGGCTTAATATCATCCATACTTGGCGTAGTTACACTGGATATGGTAGCTACTATCACATCAGATAACTTTGTGATAGCTAGATAAGTGGTATAATAAGTCTGTCCATCTCCGACATTAGATTCGTAAACGAAAGTCTTCTTTGAAGTAAGGTGCATTTTATTTGATAATTCAATCATCCCTTGATAATCAGAAGTTGTCTTAACACGAATTGAAATAGGATAATTATCTAATACAAATTTCGATGGAAGTAATTTATCGACGAAAATGTCCTGGTAACGTTCTAATTCAGCTTCTGATAAATGATAATCTTCATTTGAAAAATCATTCGATAAATTTCTCAACCTATCAAGCATCTCAAGAAGTTCTAAATCCTTAATTGTAGCTTCTACTTCCATAAAATTATTTCTAATAATTAGAGTATTGCCTACCATCGGTAATTCTACTGTAATAGTACTCGTTGGGTTTAACACTTTTAAATTTGCATAGGAACGTTCCTTACAATATGTTTGCTGCAGCTCTTTGACCGATTCTAAATTTTTGTCCTGTTTGAAATCAACATAAAGGGATGGCAATAATGCAATAAAATACCCAATAAATAGAGCAACCATTAAAAGCGAAACCGCTAGACTATAAATCAGTGTTTTTTTCGATAACTTCAACTTTTCACCCCATTCTCTAATTGAGCGATATCAAATTGGTAACCTACTCCAATCACGGTACGAATACAGGAAAACGGTAACTTTTTTCTTAGGTTCTTCACATGGGCATCAATAATCCGATCATTACCAATATAATCTTCATTAAAGATATGTAGAATTATTTGTTCTCTAGTAAATACTCTATTTGGTTCTTTCCATAACATCTGTAAAAGTAAAAATTCACTTAAGGTTAAATTCAAGGATTCTCCCTGAAAAAATGCTTGATAAGACTCCTCAAGTAAATTAAACTCTTTGTTATTCATTGATTTATTTTTATGACTAGAAACCCTACGTAAAATGGTTTCCATTCTCTTTAATAATATAATCGTAGAAACCGGCTTTATAACATAGTCATCGGCAAATAAATTAAATGCTTTTAACTGTGTCTGCTCATCCTCTAATGCAGTCAGCATAATGCAAGGAAGATCGATTCCTCGTTCTTTTATGTACTCAAGGACAAATAGACCATTTTTCTTAGGAACCATAATATCTAGCACAGCGATATCAAAGTCCTCTCTCGAAAGAGTAGCGATGGCTGCTTCACCATCGCTTACTGTCACTACATCATAATTTTTCATCCTCATATATTCCGCTAACACATCTTGAATCACAGGTTCATCTTCTAAAAATAATACTTTCATACTATTAACCATACCTCTTTTAACCCTGCAAATTTGGGGCTGCAGGTACATATTTTCATGTAAAAAAACTTTGTTTTTTCAAATTACTACCCACAATAAAAGGTTTTCTATCCATTCCTTATATTACAACATCCTTTGTATAGTCGATATTATCATAATCAAATCCAAACATATGATAAAATTCTTCCCAGTATCCTTTAATGTCAGCATATTCGGTAAGATTTTCTGTAGTTACATTATCCCAAGCTTTAGCGATCTTCTCTTGAACTTCTGGAAGCATCTCATAATCATCCATTCTGATACGCTGTTGTTCATCTAGTTTCTTTTCCAGATGGTCTAGATTCTCAAAAAACAAACGATCCATTTGCTCAATACAACCCTCATGAAGCTGCTGTTCCTTCATAATCTTATAAAGAATGCTGATATATAATGGTACCACTGGAATAGCTGCACTGGCCTGAGTTACTAATGCCTTATTTACAGAGATATAGGCTTTACCTTCTAAGGCTTTTAATGTCTCATTTAACAAAACAGATGTCTGGTATAAGTCTTCCTTTGCTTTACCAATCGTTCCTTCATAATAGATTGGATAAGTAAGCTTTGGCCCTATATAGGAATAAGCAATCGTTATTACTCCTTCACTTAACACTCCAGCATCTTTTAGTGCATCGATCCATAGTGCCCAGTCTTCACCACCCATAACTTTTACAGTAGCAAGTTCCTCTTCTTCCGTGGCAGCAGGAACCGTAACTTCAGATATCTGATTATTCCTTAAATCCAGAGACTTATTCGTATAAGGAACACTCGTTGTTTTAAGTACAGAAGAATAAGTCACACCATCTTCATCCGTACGACGTGGAGCTGCAAGACTATATATTACCATATCTACTTGACCTAGATCTTCTTTTATCTTTGCTATGGTCATCTCTTTCACTTCTCTGGAAAATGCATCCCCATTGATAGATTCACCATAATAGCCATCCTGATGTAAAAACGCTTCTAACGCTTCTGTATTATAATAACCAGGAGTTGCTGTTCTGTTCCCTTTTGCAGGCTTTTCATACATAACACCAAGAGTAGCGGCTCCGTATGTATAGGCAAGCGAAATTCGTGATGCAAGACCATACCCAGTAGAAGCACCAATAATCAATACTTTCTTTGGTCCTTCTTTTTGGTCATGCCTTTTTACATATTCAATTTGTCTTTTTACACTCTCCTTACAACCTTCCGGATGAGCTGTTGTACATATAAAGCCTCTTACTTTGGGTTCCACTATCATAACTTTATCTTCCTTTCCTTTTTCATAAGAAGTTTTGATGTTTGGATTCTCTTATTCGGAATCTTCTTTATCCAAATCACATTCATCATTTTCTATCTCATTAGTATTTCCTATTTTCACTGCAATACCACTCATTACACCATCAACCTCAACAAAAATAGTTGGTAATGTTTCATCAAAGTATTTTGGAACAGAATTTGCACATGCACCAAGTATAGTTTTACAATTCATTTTTACGTTAATATCTTCTGGAACACGGATACATACACCAGACATGATTGCCTTACCAGAGATAAACATATCCTCATGAATCTTAGCTTTCGTAAGATCTATATCGATTCCTGACATAACTGCTTGGATTTCGATGGAGCGCAATTCTTCCTCATCTAAACGAACCTGCTTTCCATTCATCCAAACAGCATATTTTTTAGTTCCCTCGTTTTCTGGTTGTTTCTCATTTTTTTTATTTTTATAAAATGCAACAATTTTTAATATCCCCTGAATTGCTGCAACCGCAACAATTACTTTTACGACTGTTTTTCCTTTTGACTTCTTTTTTGGAAGTACTGGCACAATTTCTTTTTTCTTGCTCATACTTAGTCTCCTTTCACTAATACCCTTAAAATTCTATTATCTTGCAATACAGCCATCAAAACGTCAGGTTGTTTTAAGCAACTCTCAATTGGTTGATAATTCCATATCAGTTTCTTAGGCACTAGGTGTGGCCCCTACTATAGTACCTACTTTCGCAGTTTCATGCACTTTTAATGTTCCTGTACAATCTACCTTCTCAACCTCACAATATGGTCCAATAATGATATCATGACCATTTACTTCTTTTGCATAAACCCCTGTTATTACTATATTGGCTGCTTTGATTAACTCAATCGTGCTTGCTTTACTACTTTCTGATAAATTAATCTTATGAAGGAATTTCTTAAAAGTAGAATAGCCCTCTACTTTACTTTCAATCTCTATTTGTTCTCCATGGATACTTTTCGCATTCACACATCCATGCATTTTTATCCGAACAACATTAATATCTGCTTTTGTATTAATACATCCTTCCCCAACAATATCTTCAGCCTCTAATTTACTATCAGCTTTAAGATTTATTACACCTTCCATAATCATTTTTTTGCACCGAAGGTTGCCAAAAAAATCAGCAACACCCTCACATTGAATTTCCCCAGCATTTACATTTCCTGTACTTTTAAAAACTCCCTCAATTGACAGATATTCTGCAATAATATCACCGTGGTTAGTTCCCATTCCCTCCACTGTTAATCGTTGAAACTCTCCTCCAGAGATGCTTCCCAATCCTTGAATAGAAAAATCTTTCATGCCGAAAAACCTCCTAATATAATCTTTCTTAAGAATAAGATAACATACCAAAATATCTGCTTCAATGATAAAATTGGGAAAAATTGATTAGAATTTCATGAGAACAAGTATGGCAAACCTTTCATCCCCTTAAATTCGATGTATAAACAAACCACTTCTTAATTTTGGTTCAAACCATGTAGATTTCGGAGGCATTAATTTATTGGCATCTGCTACAGCAAACAATTCCTGAATAGAGGTTGGATACATGGAAAATGCTACTGTCATATCCTCCGCAACCCGTTTCTCTAGCTCGCTAAGACCACGAATTCCACCAATAAAATCAATTCTATGATCTGTTCTAGGATCTTTGATTCCTAAGATCGGATCTAATATATAATCTTGTAATAGTGACACATCTAATGCATCGACATGGTCTTCTATTTGTAATAAAGACTCTTTTGCAATAAGTTCATACCAAGTATGGTCAAGATACATACCAAATGTGCCCTTTTTCTCTGGGGCTACTTTAACTTCTCCCATATTATTGACATAAAAATTCTCACAAACAGCACTTAGAAACTCTTCTTTACTAAGGTCATTCAAATCAGCAACTACCCTGTTATAAGGCAAAATCATTAGCTGATCTTCCGGAAATAATACAGAAAGAAACGTATTAAACTCCTCACTACCATCGTATTCTTTGGCTTCTTTTCTTCTTTTTAAGCCAACTTTAACCGCAGATGCTGCTCGATGATGGCCATCTGCAATATAAATTCTATGAATTCCTTCGAACGCTTTTTCAATGGTTTCTATAGCGATATCCTCTTCTATTTTCCAAACATTATGAGTTATCCCATCTTCTGAAGTGAAGGAGTATAACGCTTCTCCTTTTTTCACACGTTCCAAGGTATTATGAATTACTTCATTCGATCGGTATGCTAAGAAGATTGGACCAGTCTGAGCACTACAGGTATCTACATGACGAATTCTATCCTGCTCCTTTTCCTCTCTCGTATTTTCATGCTTCATTATAATATTATTCTGATAATCGTCGATGGAAGCACATGCAACAATACCTGTTTGCGAACGGCCCTTCATAATAAGCTCATATATGTAATAACA
>DPVV01000353.1 GCA_003526525.1 Lachnoclostridium phytofermentans
CAAAGGGGTTTATTTGTTATGCCAAAAAATGCTTATGTCAGATAACAATAATCAAAATGGTTCTTTGGGTTTAGTGGCATGCGTCACAATGATAACTGGAGGTATGATAGGAAGTGCCATTTTTTCGCTTTCAGGTCTGACTGTTTATTTAGCAGGCCCATCAGCAATCATATCATGGGTCATAGCAGCGGCGATTATGTTGATCTATGGTCTTGTAGTAGCTGAATTATCTACAATATTCCCGAAATCCGGCGGAGTGTTCGTGTTTCCTTCAAAGGCACTTGGGAAAACTGAAAAATCAGGAAAGTTATGGGGTTGGATCTCAACCTGGGGTTATATTAATGCAAATATCGTAGCAATTGCGTTTGCTGCAATTTATGTAGCGACCTATTTAGGTGTTGGTTTCCCGGTATTTGCAAATATGCAGATTCCGCTGGCTATCGGTGCAATTGCTTTTTGTTTCTTATTGAACATATTGAAGTTCTCCGTTGCCGGATCATTGAACAATATTTTAGTAGGTGCATTGATTATAACAATGTTGATTTTTATCGTAGTGGGTATTTTTGGTGGAAGCTGGGATAGCTCTCTTCTGACACCGTTTTTTTCACAGGGAGCGGCAGGCTCCACAGGGGTTCTTTCCGTGGTACCGACAGCAATGGTGGGCTATGGTTCCATCGTAGCGATTGCTTTTATGGTATCTGAAGTAAAGAATCCGAATAAAAATGTACCAAAATCCATATTTATCGCAATGAGTATTGTAGTGTCCTTATACGTTTTGATCATTCTTTCGACGGTAGGATTGATTACAGCAGGCTTCCTCACAGAAAATCCTGGAATGCGTTTTATTCCACTGTATGCGGCAAGCTTTACAAAATTGAATGCATATCCATGGATTTCTAAAGTAATATCTATCTCAGCGGTACTCGCATTGCTTACGACAATGCTGGTAGTAATAGCTTTGACATCGAGAGCAATTGCTGCTACAGCACAGGGTGGTCTTTTACCAGAAGTAATGGGCAAAAACGGGAAAACAGGAACTCCTATTGTTGCAACTGTTACCGTAGCCATATTAGGTGCTGTTGTATCCTGTTTCCCAAAATTTACGGCGCAGATTGTCAATCTTGGTGCATTATTCGCAGCAATTACCATTAGTATCAATTGTATATCCCTTGTGGTAGCCAGAAGGAAAAATAAATACATTGAAGGAAATTTCAGAGCACCGGGCGGAAATGCCCTCCCAATCATAGCTCTAATTATAATAATAGTTTGTTATATTCCGGAGATTATTAACGGGGGATGGATAATCTGGGGGTATACAATAGGTTGGTACTTGCTAGGACTGCTTATTTATAAATTCTACTCAAGAAAAAAAGCATAATATTACATAGATAATCAGATTGGAGATCATGTGGGTTATTCTTATTAAAATGATCGGAGAGGGTATGGTTATTACAATGGAAAATTTAAATATAATAAAAAAAATGCAGAATACATACGTAGCATTTGGCAGTTTTGAAGGAGTACATAAAGGACATCTTGCAGTAATTGAGGAGCTGGTGAAGAGAGGCAAAAAGGATGGAAGGACGACAGTTGCGGTAAGCTGTTATTCACCTAGCAGGCAGATAGAAATGGGTGTTTTAACAACGGAAGAGGAGAAAGCCTATCTTCTAGAAAAAACCGGACTGGATATTTTGATTTCCTACAATATGGATGAGGCTATAGCAAGTGGAAATATGGTATCATCAACGGAGGAGTTCATCAAAAAAATCATATTGGGAGAGCTGGGTGCCAGATTGATTGTCACAGGTGATCACTATAAGGATATGAATATCCTGGCAGATGCAGTCACTGAGGTAGGGGCAGATATAGCAGTGGTAAAGATGGTAAAGTATGGCGAAGAGGAACTGACATCGGAGCTTGTAAGAAAGAGCTTTATGGAATGCAAGTTTGAAGAGGTCACACAGATGTGTGGACATACTTATATTATGATTGGGGAAGTTGTACATGGAAAGGCACTTGGAAGAACAGTCGGGATGCCAACCGCTAATTTGGGCGTTGCGGGTACCAAGCTGAAACCTCCAAGCGGTGTATATGCTACAAGGACCATTATAGAGGATGAGACATATCAGGGGCTGACTAATATCGGTACGAGACCATCTGTCGACGATCTACCAATTATAACAATTGAAACCTTTTTGCTAGATTTTTCAAAGGATATCTATGGGAAGAAACTGAAAAAGGAAGTGCATTTTTATATTCGAGGAGTACAGAAATTCAATAATCTGGACGAAGTACAGAATCAGGTACAAAAGGATTTGGCGCAGGTAAAGGACTATTTGGGAACGTTGCTATAACAAAGGTAGCAATATAGTTTTTATAATTTATCTTTCTCTATAAAATATAGTAAACTCCACGTTAAGTAGACAAATTTGATCACACCGTTTGTATTGGAATTCTAAACATAACTTCTTTTTGGTATAAAACAGAGTCAGAAAATATGATTGTACTGTCATATTTTCTGACTCTGTTT
>DPVV01000349.1 GCA_003526525.1 Lachnoclostridium phytofermentans
CGCTCTTCTAGGAGACAGGCTTTTTTGCTGGTTTTTATGACTCCCCTTCTCTTTTTGTTCTACTTTAATTTGTCCAATTGTTACAGGTTCTACCTGATCTATTCCAGATACTACTCCCTCTTTTGTTCCTTCGTTTGTCCTAAGGTAAGAAGCTTTAATTTCCATACCCAATATCTTACCAAAATTTATACTGTCCTTGTCTTTGTTAATCTCAATCTTCATACTTCTAAGTATCAATCCCTTTTCTGATAGAAGCTTAACCGTCTGTCCACGTAGCACCTCTATATATTCACTAAACATAGAATCTTCACTAAGCTTTTCCATCCGGAATAAATCTTTACTAATATCTTCTGCTTGTACTAAGGTTCCATGTGAGTTAAGTGAAAAATTAAGAATATCTTCTTTCCCAAACAAGGTAATTACAGGAGTAACGACAAGCAATACTAAAATTAGCCCCGTAACTAATCCGACATATTTTTTATAGTTGCTCTTCCCTAATAAATTAAATATGACTGTTACCAGGATAAGAAAGATAATAATGTTTTTCATCCAGGAATATAATGAATTTATAATCCCCACCATATCCCTCCTTCCAAAATTGATTATAGTGAAGAGCCCATCCACTCATTTTTATATCTGTGCTACCTTTATGCATTCCAGGTTTATATCTATAACTAAGAGAATTACCTAAAAAAATTTTACGACACACGCATTGTCGATACTGCAACAATGGTAATAACAATTTCAAAAAGTATCGCTGCTACAAATACTGTTTGAAGTAGCAAAGAAGAAGCCTCAGCAGAAGCACTGACACAATTTACAATACGCTTATCCGAAATTGGTTGAATTGCTGCTGCAACTAATTTATAAATTAATACATAAATAACTAATTTCACGATTGGTATAGCACAAATAACAATAATTGCGACTAGGCCTGCAACTCCAATACAATTTTTTAGAAGTGCCCCAGCTCCGAGTACTGTTTCTGCTACACCGCTAAATAACCCACCAATTCCAGGAATCATTTGTGTCGCTTTTATAATTGAGGAACGTTTTACCTGATCAACAGCTGGAGTTATAAGGCTTTGTACTGTACCAATACCGATAACCACCGCCAACAATGTCTTTAGCATCCAACGTATTAAAGTAGCCAATAATTCTGATAGTTTACTAAGCATGTCCTCTTGTGATAAATTATTGGCAAGTACCGCCATCATATAGATACTAGTTAATGGAAATACAATTTTTAATAATAGGTAATCAACAACAGTGACTAAAATTAGGATACCTTGATAATATGCTGTTGATGTCGCTACCCCAGTGCAAAAAGCAACTGACATACAATAGGTGGGTACTAGTGCTTTCATAAAATTTAATACATTATGTAACGTATCCGTAGCCAATTTTGTAGCACCAATAAAGGTGGAAGCCAAGATTACAAACATGAGAAGATAGGTAACATAAAATCCTGTTTCTGCAATCTGACTATTTTGAAAGGTATGTGAGAAATTCGTAAATACAGCTGATATCACCGCTATCGTTAATAATTTCATTAAACTGCTTAAGTTACTCTTAAATTCTAATCCAATGGCTTGAAGAATTTTCTGAAAGACACCCTTAAAAGAAAAACTCTCTGTTCCATTAAATAAATTCTTTACATACTCCCCAAAATTCATATTTTCTTCATTTCTTAAAGCGTTATTCAATGATTTCTGTATCTGAGTATAATCATACTCCTCCTCTTCCGTACTCATGGCATACACGACATTTGTCTTCCCAATAAGGACTAAGAGGATGCTTATGAAGATTAGCCTTAAAATCCATGTTCGTTTTCGTATCATCTTGTCCAATTCCTTTCGTTACGCAGTTAAAAAACGGTCAATAGTATCAAGAAGCGCTAATAGCACCGGCATACTGATTGCCATAATGCATAGTTTTCCAGCTAATTCAATTTGATTACCAATCGCTGAATATCCAGCATCCTTACATAGGTTTGATGCAAATTCTGAAATATAGGTGATACCAATAATTTTTAATAATATTGCTATGTACTCCGAATTGATGGATAGATATCCTTTGATTCTCTCTATAGCTTTAAATATGGTAGATAGCTTTCCTATCCCGAAATAAAAGATTAAGATACAACCAGTTAAACTAATAAAAAATGCATATTCTGCCTTACCACTTTTAAATAGGTTCGCAGCTACAACTGCTATAATACCAATGAGAGCGATTTTTTCCATTGTTCCCGCCTTTCTACTCACAAGAAACTTGCACCAAATGTATACCTGCTTAACGTTACTTCTTGCTTATTGGCAAATTGGGCTTAAATTTGAAATAACTTCTGTAAGTAATTAAATAAGTCCGCAATATAAGGGATTACCCAATAAAGTACAATCAAAAGACCGGCGAGACTGGTTATAATCGTATAATCATTTTTATCCGATTGTTTCAGAATTTGGTTTATTACCGAAACTAAAATACCAACGGCAGCAATTTTGAAGATTAAATAGACCGACATATGTTCCTCCCGATTATAGTACTAAGATTGTAACGAAGATTCCCAATAATACCCCCAGACTACGATAGAGACGAATCTTCTCTTTTGCATCTAAATTTATCTCTTGCATATCTTCTTCCACTTGAGTAACATACCAGTCAATATGGTTCATCTGCATGTCCTTATCAAGATAGCCAAGCTGCTTCCCAAATTCCAAAAAACATGTCCTATCTTTTTTAGTAAGTGAAGTATTTGATAATTCTTCTTTCATAGCACTTTCCCAAATTTCCGCAAGACTTACCCCAGAAAACTGTGATAGCTCTTTCGATACTTTCTTAAAAAATGGAGTTAATCTCCCATCATGCCGCTTCGTAATATTCTCTAATGCCTCTGGTAATGCAGTCTGAGCGTACCTTATATCACCTCGTAAGAGAATAGCGATTGTCTTAGCTGCTCTTAAATCTTCCAATCTTTTTCTTATTTCATTACCGAATAAAAATCCCATACCAGTACTAGCGCCTATGATTAAGGCGCATCCTGCTACTCTTAAAAATAATACAAACATTGATTCACCCTCCTTTGGCTTACGCATAATACAATTTAGAGCCTCTCTCATCGTAGATTTCAGTCACCTTACCGATGGAATCTCGGTTATTTAAAATAATGTATCGTTCGAAAACATGTTTCTTTATTAATTCTCCCAACAATGGCTTGTCTCTTACTTCGTCAATTGTTCCTCCATGTACCGTTGCAATCATTTTAATACCACAACCCATGGCATAATGAATGGCTTCTATGTCCTCTCCAAGACCAATTTCATCCACAGCAAGTACAGATGGTGACATTGACCTTATTAGTAACATCATTCCTCTCGCTTTCGGACAGCAATCTAAGACATCCGTTCGTATCCCAAGATCATTTTGAGGAGTTCCCATATAACAGGCAGCTATTTCCGATCTCTCATCCACCACCCCAACCTGTAAACCTTCTCTAAAACGTCCGCAATTCGTATCCTGTTCACCGTCAGATAATTGTCTGATCACATCACGTAACAGTGTTGTTTTACCGCATCCTGGCGGTGAGATGATTAACGTATGATAGATACTATTGTCTCGCAGTATATATGGTAATACCAAGTCTGCACATCCCTTCACCTGATGAGAAAGACGAATATTAATAAAGGAGATATACTTCATACTTTTTATCTTTCCTTCCTCTAGGATTACTTTTCCGGCTATTCCGATTCGATGACCGCCCGCTATGGTTATAAATCCTTGCTTTAACTCCTCTTCGAAGGCATAAAGTGAATAATTACTTATGTACTCCATGGTTTCTTTCACTTCTGCTTTCGTAATCATAAATGCATCTTCCATTGATTTCGTAAGCCGTGCATTATTATCGATTACATACTCCTTATTGTTGTATCGAACGAGAAGAGGGCTGTCCACTCTTAGCCGAATCTCTTGTAAACGATCAAAATCTAATACTGTTTTTGACAACAGAGTACGTAGTTTTACCGAGAAAATTTTGAGTAAATCATCTTTCCTATTCACACGAATCACCACTGCCTTTCTTCACTAAGTGTTGTCCTGTTTTTACAGTATATGAACACATGAAGAGATTATGATTAAAAAAAGTTAGGAGAAAGGAATGATTTTTTTACCAAAAGAATTGCTTT
>DPVV01000455.1 GCA_003526525.1 Lachnoclostridium phytofermentans
ATCTACCATTTTAGAGTACTTTAATGTTCCAAGTAGAATTCAAGGAGACTCCTTCTTAGAGGAATGTATGAAAAAATAAATTACTACAATAAGAGATGGTCTGAAAGATTATATTTTCAGACAGGAAGTTTATGCCTACAGAATACTTGGTAAGGCTTCGTATTGAAACTTACGCAGGAATGGAGATAACATGAAGTTAGTGATACAAAGGGTAAGAGAAGCGAACGTGGTAGTTGATGAAAAGGTCATTGGTAAGATTTCAAAAGGATATGTAGTTCTCTTAGGTATAGGGAAAGAGGATACTAAGGAGACAGCTAATTTTTATATAAATAAATTACTAAAATTAAGGATCTTCGAAGATGAGCAAGGTAAGACAAATCTATCATTAGCGGATGTATCTGGAGAGCTCCTTATCATATCTCAATTTACCTTGTATGCAGATGCAAGTAAAGGAAACAGGCCGAGTTTTATCAATGCTGCTGCTCCAAAAGAAGCAGAAGAATTATATGATTACTTTGTTATGAAGTGTAAACAACTTGGGGTTACAGTTGAGACGGGAAGATTTGGTGCGGATATGAAAGTGTCCTTAGTAAATGATGGACCTTTCACTATTGTACTGGATGAATCAATAAAGAAATAAGCGAATAGAGAAAGCTCTCCAGAAAGGTAAATAGATTACGTTCTCTGGAGAGTTTTTTACATGAGATAAGAGTATAAAATTTCTATAGATGCATTAAAAGTCTAATTGAATATTTCTTTGTATACCATAAAAGTCTACCTTAATTTTATGAATACCATAAAAGATTACTTCGATTTTCTATGGATACTATGCAAGTCTACTTAGTAGCCTATTTTAATTTTTCTGGATATTATGTATGTATATTTAACTAGCGTAGCAAGTATCGTCTATCAGTTTGTCAGAGATAACATCAATAAGGTGTACCGGAAAAACCTTATGTTTGATTAATAAATCAAGGATGCTATTAACGTAAGCTTTATCCTTGCTGATGTTTCTAACTACGGAATCATTTAATAGCTCAAGATTCTGATTGTAGAGCTCACAACGAATTCCATACTCCCATAGCTCGTACTCCTCAAAATATGGATTTACCGAGTAGAGCAATTTATACCTGATCGTATAATTGTTCTCGGATACAGACCATTGCTCTGGATTTACGAATTCATTGTCAAGAGTTACGGGGTTTGTTGTTTTGTTTGTGTTCGACATATGTTTCATCTCTCTCCTTACGCAAACGATGGTACCATCGCTATTTTTATTTCAGTAACTTATTAAAGTTACTGTGTCAAGCAAGTTAAATCTTAGATTTCTTGCTTGTTACACACGTCTTGTAAATTTCTAACATTTGCCCATTTGTTTTATTATAATTTCTATTTCGACATCTTGATATACCACTTTGGTTGATAAGTCGAATAATGTAGAAACAGCATCTAACAAACTTAGCATTCACAAATGTGGGCCCCCTAGTTGTTCATTATAGTAATAGTGAAGCAACTCCACACGTGAACTAATATTAAGTTTATTATATGCATTAGAAAGAGTCCGTTTCACAGTTCCAACGGTGATTCCAAGTTTGGAAGCGATATAACTATTTTTCTCTCCTTCTGCTGCAAGGATAAGGATTTGCCTCTCTCTTGGAGTTAATGATACGTTACTTCCGGAATTTAATCGAACCTGTTCGGTATTATCTACAATAATAACGAATACTTTCCGTATGAGTTCTTGATGTAAAATAGGTATTAAAATTAATTTGAAGTAAAAGTTTATTCTCCCATGAGGCAAAGTCACAGGAGATTCTAAAGTAGTACGCTTTTCAAAAAGTTTAACCCAATGTTTACTTTCTAGCAATGCAGGTACACTAAATTTGGAGTACTTTTGCAGGATATCAGTCATTACAGGGTTAATACGTTCAATCGAAGCCTCTTCTTTTGATTCAACCCTTAATACAGCAACTGCGTTTGTAGTTGCGTGAAAAAGGGCACTATACTCTTCTAATAAGTCCGCCGCTATCTTTTTTGCTTCAACCTCAGCAGTTATATCTCTGGCACAACAAAGTACCTGTCGATAATTATGCTGCTGCAATGGGACGAAAGTGACCTCAAGGTGATAGGCTCCATTGCTTGGTACACTGTATTTTGTAATATCTTGTTGTGAACACATGTAGTGAAGTGTAGCTCGATAAGTCTTACCAAATCCAAGTGCATGTGTAACATTGTTAGTAATGAAGTGAAATACATAAGGTGGTACAATTTCGTTTAATTTTTTTTTCTCTACATCTATTTTTGAAAGCTTAAGATAGTCGAGAAACGGTGAATTATATGTAGTTATCTGCAGTTCCTTAGGATCAACTAGTTGAACTATAAATAAAAGATCATTCATAGAATTGTATAAAGCATAATTTAGATTCTGAGTTGAATCTAAATTTTTTAGTGTCATGGGAAGATATATTAATGTAGCAAAACAAAAGTAACAAATATTGCCAAGATGTGGTACCAATACTACCGATATAACATACTGTAAGAACTTATCTTTTATTTTTACCTTCTTATGGCATCGAAATGTATTATAGTCAGAATCTAGTTTCCGTAGTGCTTTCTTAAACATCTGATATTCTTTTCCCTCAATGAAATCTTTTAATGGTATAGGTGGAACAGTAGAATAGGGAATATTAAGAAACTGATTAAAACGTTCATCAGAATAGGATAGCATTAATTCATCATCTTTCCATTCTATGATGAACGTAGCCATATCTTGGTTATGTACATATTCGAATTGCATCATGACCTCCTTATGCCGAAACGCTATTGCTATTATAACATGAATATGGAAAAATTACAAATAAATAACAGATAAAGTCACAATTTGGTAACAAATGATAGGAAAAGTTTTGGTTTATTTTGTCGAAATAGACTTTTAGAGAAAATCAGGTCCATATTTGTAGAAATTTCATTAGACATTTCACTATTTGTGATGATTTATTTGAAAAAAATCTATAGTAGAAAAAAATAAATTTTTATACCAAAACATAATTAGGAATAAAAAATAACTTTTAGGCTCATAGTTTATGGAACAAATCCGTTACAAGAATAGCTTACTTAACTATAGTTTCATAGTTGAAATTTTTTATCCGTGGTGCTATAATTACTAAGTCGCATTTAGTGTGAAATGCAGTTGTGGCGGAATTGGCATACGCGC
>DPVV01000497.1 GCA_003526525.1 Lachnoclostridium phytofermentans
AAAACCTGTAATAAAAACCTGGTAATAAAACCTGAAATAAGACTTATTAAAAGGCTTGATAAAAGAAAACATGGTAAAAGAAAGAAAACTTAGTTAATAACTGAAAAAAGAATTTGTTTAATTTGATTATAAAATTTGATAATATAATCTGTCATCTCTTAATTAATGCTTAGATATCTTTTGTAAACATATAGTATAAAGAAGATTGATATTTTGGAGGAATCCGTGATAAGAAAAGATACCATAAAGACCTCAACGTATCTATTGATCTTTTTACTTATGATTTCTATGGGATTTCATCTTTATGATCATAGCAGCTATGGACAAATTGCAGTGAGTGCAGAGGAAGTGGATCGATATAAGCTAAATACTGAATTATTGTTAAAAGCAGTGGAGGAGTTAGGGGTATGTACTCCTAATGCAGCGTTAGATGTATTTATTAAAAGTATCAAGGATAGAAATGGAGCAATGATGTATTCTATTTTATGCGATTCTTTAAAGAAGAATTATCTTTCCCGCTTAGAAGAAAATTCTCCTTACTGGGTCACTGGAGTTTCTAGTCCTTGGGTATCACAAGTAGATATTATAAAAGAAACAAAGAAAAAAGACGGAAGTTATGAATATGAGTTATTGGTAAAGACATTAACCTCAGCAGGTCCAGACCGAGAATATAAGGGGGAACTTACCATACAACGTGATGGTGATTTTTATAAGATTTGTCGTATTTTTTTTGAGAAAGACTTTGGTATATATACAGGGGTTACTATATCAGGAAAAGTGTGAGATTTTTTGATTCGTAAAATTAATACAACAGTTGAAGTTGAATGACTTAAACTCAGAAAAATCCTAAAAATGTCGAAAAAGATAACATCCCCTAGTTGTGAACTTTCTAATTTCGTTGTACAATAGAAAGGTGACCTTGTGAATTGTGTCGTTAAGGTTATAACAGTAAGGAGGACTAGTATGATACCTGGAATAGTAGCAGAAGCAAACAAAGCAATAAAATATGGGGATTACATGGCAGCAGTTCGTTTATTAGAGCCACAGGATGAGGCAAATCCATATGTATTATCTACGTTAGGGAAAGCATTTTTCTTTCTAGGAAGATTTGAAGAATCCTATAAAATATATCATCGTCTTTTTTGCGAAGACATAGTGAAACGTGAGGAAGCAGAAGTACCATTTGATGAATTTGATTCAGATGGAAGAGAAATGATGGTATCGATTGAAAATCTCGGTATTCCTCAGATGACGGATAGACTCCCAAAAGCTGTGAGCTTTTTATATCCTCAGAGTGAGGAATCTCCAAAAGAAATCTATGAAGAAAGCAAAAATCTTCAGAAATTAATGGATGAAAGTGCTTTAAAGGCAAAGAATGACGAGAAACTTGCAATGAAGCTTGTTCTTGATAAGATCGATGTGCTACTTAATTCGAAAGATCAGAGAGAAGTAGCGCTTGGATGGTTTTATCACGGTGAATTAAATTTTCGCCGCAAGGATTATATGGAGGCGTATAAATGCTACTTAAAAGCAGCGACCACCGAAGTTCATAAAGCTCTCTATTATGGATATGCTGGTAATATGCTTATGAAACTGCGTGAGCAAAATCCAAATCTCCTTAGTATTGCTTCTATTTTAACAAATAGAGCTATTGAGCTAGATTTTAATAATGCAAAATGGCATTATAACCAAGGTCTTATATTGATGGGCTTATCGAAAGTATTCGGAACTGGTGGAAGTGGACACCAGGCATTTTTAAAGGCAGCAAAAAAAGAATTTGCATTTGCTTATCAAGCATGTCGGATAGAGCAATTAAAATTACGAGATGAAATTGAAACCATCTATAATGATGTTAGACAATTAATTTATTAAAAATACGAGGTGTTGGTACGATTTTTTGTAGCAACACCTTTTTTGATATTTAAGAGTTTGCCTCGTAATGAGGATAGTAAGATAACTTCTTCTATATAAACCAGCACTACTGCGCGGTAACTGAAGGTACGACAATGTATAATAAAAATTTTAATGTATAATTTGACATAAAGTTTTCACAATAGTATAATGTAGACAGAAAAGAAAAAGGTGGTATAAGAGAACATGAATATATAGTGACTGAACAAAGTAATTGGTAGATGTAGAGTAACTTTACTGTGAATTTAGGTAAGGTCTATTTATATTTCCATTTCGTTTAGTCATGAGACATTCTATCTGTTAGTCAGATACTAGAATAGTCATGAGACATTCTATCTGTTAGTCAGATACTAGAATAGTCATGAGACGTTCTATCTGTTTGTCAGATACCAGAATAGTCATGTTCAGAATATCACTTAGGTATAACCATACTCATAAGAGATGATTATAGTTAAGAAACGATGTTTTAGATCCGTTCTGAACGAAGTGGTGTTTAGGAGGGATTTTTTTTATGCTATTATATGGACAGAATATAAAAAAAGAATATGGGATACAAAGTGTACTTGATATAGGTAAACTTGCTATTGAAGATGGGGATCGTATCGGCCTAGTTGGACGAAATGGGGTTGGAAAAAGTACCTTATTTGGTATATTGAGTGGAAGAATTGAATGTGATGAGGGAGTCATAAAGAGAAATTGCGAAATCGCTGAAATATTACAAAGCGGTGAGACGGATAGTAATGCGGATGGTGGCTTACGAAGCAGATTTAAGTTAAAAGATAGTGCGATAAAAAGTGGTGGAGAAAAAACAAGGCTCGCAATAGCATCTGCTTTCTCAAAACACGCCCCTTTACTATTTGCAGATGAGCCTACTACTAATTTAGATGTAAAAGGAATCGAGCTTCTAGAGAAAATGCTTTGTGGGTATCGTGGTGCAGTTGTACTAATTTCTCATGATAGAGAGTTATTAGACAGAGTATGCAATCAAATTTGGGAGCTAGAAGATGGGGAGCTAAGGATTTTCCAGGGTAACTATACTTCTTGGTATGAACAGCGAAAGAGAGAGCGTGAATTTGAACAATTTGAGTATCGTCAATATGTGAATGAGAAAAAACGGTTAGAAAAAACAATCTCAGAAGTGAAACAGGATGCAGTTAAGGTTGCAAAGCCTCCAAAGAGAATGAGTTCCAGTGAATGGATGTTATATAAAGGAACCGCATCCATTCAACAAGGTCATGTTCAGGGAAGAGCGAGTGCCTTAATTAGTAGACTAAGTCATCTAGAAAAGAAAGAAAGGCCCAAGGATATTCCTGAAGTGTCAATGAAACTTGGAGAAATGTCGAAGATAAAGGCTAAGGTTGCAGCAAAAGCTGAGAATATCACGATTTCTTTTGGAGACCGCACGATATTTGAGGATGCCAGTATAGCAATAGAAACTGGGAAGAAGACCTTTTTATTGGGCGAAAATGGAACCGGAAAATCAAGTTTAATTAAAGCAATATTACAGGAAAATGAGCATACCTTTATAACCAAAGATGCGAAGATAGGATATTTTTCACAGGAGCAAGAGAATTTAAACTATGAGGAAACCGTCATTGAAAATGTAGTTTCAACTTCTGTAGTCCCTCGTCATATTTGTAGAGCTGTACTAGCCAACCTATATATGAAGGAGAATGATATTGAGAAGAAAGTACGAGTTTTATCAGGTGGTGAGAGAGTTAAGACGGCAATAGCGAAAGTCCTAGTATCCGGTTGCAATTTTCTTGTTCTTGATGAACCAACCAATCATATGGATATCTATACAATGGAAGGTTTGGAACAACTATTATCAAGTTATAATGGAACGCTGTTAGTGATATCACATGATCGAAAGCTCGTTGAGAACCTAGCAGATATTGTATATGAAATTTCTGATCAAAAGATTCGTAAGTTAGATATTTAAAAGATATTTTTTATTCGTAACAAGAAAAAGAGCGCAAACGTTCTTTTTCTTGTTATATAGGGTAGAAGATTTTTATCTTCTGCCCTATTATTTTTGTCAAATCAATAAATTTAAGGTTAAGTATACAATCATGATTCCTGTTTTTGTTAGGTGAATCTATGTTCCATAATCCTATAGTAAGCTTTTTAAGAAAACGCTATTAAGTCAATATTGTTAGCGAATTCTGTTATGTAAACATAATTAAGTGAACATTGTTGGGTAGAATCTGTTAAGCAAATATTATTAAGTGAATATTGTTAGGTAAAATCTGTTAAACAGATATTAATAAGTGGACGTTGTTAGGTGAATTATGTTAAGCAAATATTTGTATGTAAACTCTCTTATATAAACAACGCTTAATTTTTGACATACATAAATAAACTAAAATCCGTACATTTTTACTAACATCTGAAATTATATTACATATTATATTATAAATAGTGATTCCAATGATTTTAAACATAATAATAGATGTAGGCATGAATCATTAGTTTCTTTACATATACATAGTATAGGTTATGTTAAGGTAAGAAAAAAGGACAACTTCATCTCCTTGCATTGGAGGGTGCTATGAAAGAAATTTTAATATTGATCATTACATTGTTGCTTGCTGTTATAGCATACATTTGCTTAAAGCAGAGAAAAAATTATTATAATCAGTATTCTTGGTTTCAGAAAAAAGATGGAGCAAAGGTGAAAAAAAATTCCTGGTTTCAAAATATATGGGAGGAGAAAAAGGAAGCGCAAGAGGAAAAGAAGTCGATTATAAAGGAGAGACAAACAAAAGAAGTAGAAAATATAGTCAAAGTGTATTCAGCGAGCAGTGAAATAAGAAATGAAAATCCAATGATAATAAAACAAAAGATCGTAGAAGATTACATGGAAGTATATCAAAAATGTGAAGAGTATAGGCAAGAAGAAAACTATAATAAATTATTAGTTAGTATAGTACCTTCCATTCAAAGAAGTTTAGGGCTTTGTCATTATGTTTTACCCAAAAAAGAGTTATGGTCAGATGCTCCTAAGTTGATGTGTGAAATCAAAGAATCATTAGTGAGTAATATAAAAGAAGCTGGATTTTTACTCAATTCCTCTGGTAAGTTTGTTATTTCCTCAAGTGATTCTGAAATGGAACGTACTAGACTATTGCAATTAAATCTAGAGGATTTAAAAGAAAAACTTAAAAAGAAAAAATCAGAAGTAGCAATAATACATCGATATAGTGAAATGAAAAAAATCTGCAAAGAATCAGCATCATGGATTTCTAGATTACAGATTATCCTTGAACAGATTGTAGAACAAGAAGTAGTATTAGAATCTAATTGTAATGAGCTTAATGATATATGTACCATGTTAGAACGTACTTTTGAACAAAATGGATTTCATTTTTTATACTATGAAGATTTAGTGGAAGAATCTAAAATAGCAAAAAGTTTTCGCAACTTGGAGGAATGTTCTTATTCCTATCCAGCATTGTGTAGAAAA
>DPVV01000582.1:0-2242 GCA_003526525.1 Lachnoclostridium phytofermentans
AATATTAAGTTTAAACTTTAATTATATTAAAGTCAATATTAAATTATATTGGAATTAAAATAAAATATTCTATAATATTGTAAGAAAAATATAGTATATCGTAATCATACTGGTTTTCAAATCATTATGAGTCTTAATGTGTGTACACATACTGATGTAGAAAATTCATGATATATAGATATTTTTTAGACAAAATAAATAGAAAATATTACTATTGAATCTTTAGATTTAAATAAAATTAAAAAGCTATAATGAAATAATTTAAATATTTTTAACTATTTTTTAGCATTTTTTCAAATATAAGGGTTGATTTCTATCATTTATTATGTTATAAATTTAACATATATGTTCTAGTACATGTTCTAATACATGTTCTAATTTTATATTATTTCACTTTTTTATCATTATTATAATAGGAGGATTTATGAGAAAAAAATTTTTACAAAAGTCGACAAAAACAATGATGACCTTTGGTTTAGTTGCTATGTTAACAGTAGCTACACTTGCCGGGTGCTCTAAGAAGAATCCGGAGGATACTTCTGCTACACCAACCCCAGTTCCAACAGAGGGAGCTGTTTCTAATGGAACCTTAACCTATACCCCAGGTACATACTCCGCTAAAGTAACCGGAATGCATGAGATGACTGTAACTGTAACCGTATCTGAGAATGCAATTACAGATATCCAAATTGAACACAGCGAGACTCCTGGCATAGGTGAACCAGCAGTTCTATCCATTCCAGCTGAAATTATGGAAATTCAAGGTCTTGGTGTCGATGTAGTATCCGGTGCTACTTTAACAAGCAACGCTATTATTGATGGTGTTGTAGAAAGCTTAAAGAAAGCTGGATTATCTGATGAAGATATCAACACTTTACTTGAAGTTAAAAAAATAGTAGATAAAGTAGAAGACCAAGAACTTTCCGCTGATGTTGTTGTAATTGGTGCTGGTGGTGCTGGTATGGCTGCTGCAGTAACTGCAAAACAAGCAGGAAAAAGTGTAATTGTTATTGAAAAAACAAGTAAAATGGGTGGAAATACGATCCTTTCTGGTGGAGCACTAAATGCCGTTGATGAAGGCAGTGAAACAGCATTAGCAAATAATGATAGTACTGCTCTTCACTATGAGCAAACATTTAATGGTGGTGATCAGGAAGGTGATCCTGTTTTAGTTAAAACTTTAATTGATAATGCATGGAATGGTGTTGAATGGCTTAAGAGTCTTGGGATGGAATTTTATGATGAAACCTTTACCGTTACTGGTGGTATGTGGCCTCGAGCACATAAACCTGTAGAGCCAGAAGGAACTGGTTTCTTTAAGACTTATCAGAACTTTCTAGATAATAATACCGGAATTACGATGGTATATAACACTACTGCGGAAGAGTTTATTACGGTTGATGGTGTTGTCACTGGTGTTGTATGTACCGGAAAAACAGGAAATAAAGTTGTTGTAAATGCTAACAACGGTGTTGTATTAGCAACTGGTGGTTTCAGCCAGAACGTTGAGATGCGTCAGGATGCCAATGAAATATTAAACAAGTGGCCATCCCTTGACGAGTCCATTCCAAGCACAAACACAAGTGGTATTACTGGTGATGGTATCATAATGGCAGAAAAAGTTGGAGCTAATTTAGTTCAGATGGGAAACATTCAGTTATTACCACTTGGTGATCCAAATACCGGAAGCCTCTCTGGTAATATCGAACATTCTGTAGAAAGTCGTATCTTTGTTAATTTAGATGGTAATCGTTTCGTTAATGAAGCTGGTCGTCGTGATGAAATGACTCTCGGTTTATTTAATCAAAAAGATGCTACTATGTATATCGTAATGGATAGTGACACTTATCCTAAAGGTGATGAAATAAATAACTTTGGAGAGAGTATTGCTGATCTTGTAGCTTCTGGTCGTGCTTATAAAGCTGATACTTTAGAGGAACTTGCAGGACTTATGGGCGTTTCATCTGAAAACTTAACTTCATCTGTAAATGACTATAATCGTTACTGCCTTGGTGGTGAATTAGAAGGTCAGACGGATGAGTTCGGCCGAGCATTATTTACTGATACTAATAAGGCAAATAACGGTATTAACAATCCACCATACTATGCAGCTGTAAGAGTACCTACTGTTCATCATACTATGGGCGGTGTGCAAATTAATGAAAATACAGAAGTACTTGATAAAGATGGAAAAGTCATCAAAGGTTTATATGCAGCTGGTGAAGTTACCGGAGGAATCCAC
>DPVV01000582.1:2374-3700 GCA_003526525.1 Lachnoclostridium phytofermentans
GTTACCGGAGGAATCCACGGTAGCAATCGACTTGGCGGTAATGCACTTACTGATACTGTAGTATTTGGACGTATTGCAGGAACCAATGCAGCAGGTTTTCAAAAATAATATAACGAATTAATGTTATGGAAAAGCATTGTTATTAATTTGACTTAATGTTTAGAGGAGCAAAAGAAGCTGTATCTTACAGTTTTCCTATGCTCCTCTTTCCCTGTATTTTGACGAAAAAATTTTTTTATGTTACTATAATAGTAACTAAAAATACATGTATATTAAATAATATACAAAACCTTTTAAGAAAATTGCTATCAAAACAATTATTAAGGTAATAGTATCAAAATGCTATCTCCTGTATCGTAAAAGAATTGGGAAAGAAGGATTTTTATGAACCCTCAAAAAAAGTTTAATTTAAGAAAACAAGAATTATTTACTCAGATCACAGACTTAATTAATGCAGAAGGTTATGAAAATATAACTATTCGTGGTCTTTGTCAAAAACTTTCGATCTCAACTGGAACATTTTATCATTACTTCCCTCAAAAAGGAGATTTGATTTATGCTCTATTTGCTGATATCGATGACTATTTTTTGAATGAGGTAACTAAAAATTTTACTGAGGATGAAACAAGTAATCTTGTTACCTTTTGCGAACATTATGGAATTTATATAATCAGAAATGGTGTTGAAACATGTCGATGCATTAGTGTAGCACCCTTAAAGAATGATTCTCCTAATTATCTAGATGAGGAGCGTGGGATCTTTCAAATATTAGAACAAATTTTAAGTCGTGGTGAAGACAAAAAACAATTTCATCTAAAGCAATGCCCCAAACAAACAACAAGGATGCTAATGGTTCTTCTTCGAGGTTATAGTGCGGATTGGGCCAAACGAGATGGCAACTATGACTTAATTGAATCGTTACGCCAGTTTATCTTACTCTTTCGCATTAGCTTATGTAGTGAAAAGTGAATATTTAGATTTAGATTTGGTGGTGAATCCTTCTTTCGATTCACCACCAATTTTCATAACAAGTAAAAGTTCATGAAAATACTTTTACTTGATTATATAATTACTTACTACTTTATGAAAAAATAACTGAATAAAAGATAGAACAACCGCTTATATAATATAGCTATTATGACTTAAACTCCTTATAGCAACCGCAATAATTGAGAAAAATCTGAAACCCGATACGCTCCATTTTTCTACACAATGCTGGATAGGAATAAGAACATTCCTCCAAGTTGCGAAAACTTTTTGCTATTTTAGATTCTTCCACTAAATCTTCATAGTATAAAAAATGAAATCCATTTTGTTCAAGAGTAC
>DPVV01000133.1 GCA_003526525.1 Lachnoclostridium phytofermentans
ATTCCAGAGTTAATAAAAACGGTTAGTGATCTAGCTGGAACGATCAATGCTTTTGTTCTAGAAGCACAAAAATGGGTGGAAGTTAAAGCAGCAGAATTATTAATTCAGTATCCGGACGTTGGAAGTGTTATTAAGGATATCCCGAAAGATTGGGCTAATGTAAGTACTGGCTTAGTCAGTGTAGTGAAAGGTCTTTTTTATGGAGTTTTGGGTTCTGCTTTTAGTATCATTTCGAATATCATAAGTGGTTTAACTACTTTCCTTATTGGCTTTGTATTTGCAATGTACATTCTGGCTAACAAAGAAAAACTTTCAGAACAAGGAAAGAAGCTTTGCTACAGTTTCATTTCACAGAAAAGGGCAGATAGAATTATTATGGTATTACAATTAATACATCGCACCTTTTCGAATTTTTTATCCGGTCAGTGCATTGAAGCTGTTATATTAGGTTCCATGTTTTATATAACTTTGAGCATTTTACGTTTTCCATATGCTCTTTTGATTGGTGTATTAATTGCATTTACTGCATTGATTCCTATTGTTGGTGCGTTTATTGGATCTTTTATTGGAACATTTTTAATCTTTATGGTTGATCCAGTTCAGGCATTATGGTTTATTGTAATCTTTAATGTATTACAGCAGATTGAGGGTAACTTTATCTATCCTCACGTCGTAGGAGGATCGGTTGGGCTTCCATCGATCTGGGTATTGTTTGCAGTAACAATTGGTGGTAGTCTAATGGGTGTTATAGGTATGTTAATCTTTATTCCACTAACATCAGTTTTATATACTTTATTGCGTGAAAATGTGAAGATAAGATTGAACCAAAGACAAATACCAGAGGAGAAATATATATACTCAGCGAATAATTCTCAGATTCCCCAAATTGAAACGTTAGAACAGGAAGTGGAGACAGGGACTGCCAGAGGATATCGTAAAGCAGAGGGGATACTGTCAGCTGGTAGCAATAGCAATAAAGCAGAAAAAGAAAATTTAAATAAGTTTATAAAAGATGGATCAAAAGATGATGAAGTAAGTACCAAAGAAGTAAGAATAGATGAAGCAAGAAAAGATGTAGTAAGAAAAGATAAAGTAAGAAAAGATAAAGTAAGAAAAGTTGAGTTACCCAACCAAAAGGAAACTCACACCAAAGAGAAAAAAAATTACGGACAATTAGAAAGAATTTCAAAGGATGAAAAGTAATTGGTAAGGGGTGTTAATGTGGGCAATGGTGATTATGATTTAACTTACAGTGATTTTAATCCAACGGTGTTTTTTGCTAGCAAGATGCGTGTGACCAAGCGAATAGCATATCATGCGCATCAAGATTTTACAGAATTAACATATATTTTGTCCGGTACGAGTAAATATCGTATCGATGACATATATTATGATGTGAAAGCTGGTGACATGATTGTTTGCAATCCCGGTGTATTTCATCAAAACATGCTGCTAGATGGTGAAGAACCGTTGGTGGAATTTTGTACCGGCTTTACGGATTATCAATTTAAAAATATGCCGGAAAATACAATTCAATTAAGCAACCAGGGCCATATCGTTCATTTAAGTTCAGAGGCAAAGCGAGAGATATCCAGACTTTGTTATGATATGCTGGCGGAGAACGAAGCTGGTCAGGTTGGAAAGTACTTTATGTTAAAAGCACAACTTATTCAGATGCTAATGCTACTGATGCGAGAAGTGATTGAAGCACCAAAGGTGATCCAGAAGGGCTGTAATTTTGAGACTTATAGCAAAAGCTATGCTGTCAAGCGAATTATTAATTACCTGATGGAGAATTATGCACATAAAATATCCCTTGATCAGATTGCGCATAACATGTACTTAAGTCCTGTTTATATCTCAAAGATATTTAAAGAAGAGACTGGAGAATCACCGATCAACTATTTAATCAAGATAAGATTAGAAAAGGCAAAAGAAATCTTGTCAGAACGAGAAGGCGGAAGTATTAAAAACATTGCAAATGAAATAGGTTATGATGATGTATATCATTTTAGTAAGTTATTTAAAAAGTATTTCGGTATTTCACCGCAGAATTATCGAAAATCCCTAATCGCACAGCGAACGACGGAATCACAATAGCATATCGGAAAGGCAGAGGTAGTACCATGAATCTGTATGAAGCAATGTTTGTCAGAAAATCAATGAGAAATTATAATATGGAGGCGTTAGAGGAGAAACTGCTTGAGAATATAACTTCCTATATAGAGCAGTTAAAGCCATATAAGAGTAGCATTGAATATGAGATGATAATTGTTGACAATACGAAAGAAGATGAAAAATTTAAGGGTTTATTTCAGGTAAAAGCCCCTTATTACCTGCTGATCTCCTCAGAATTAAAGCAGGATTATCTAATCAATGCGGGTTTTCTCATGCAGCAGATGATACTTTATCTGACAGCAAGAGGGATTGCAACCTGTTATCAGGGAGGAATTAAACCAAATTCAGAGCTAAAGTCTAAGCTAAAATATGATTATGTTATAGCAATTGCATTTGGCAGGAGTGAAAAATCGATTTACCGTTCACCAGAGAAGGCAAAACGTCTGTCGGAAGACAGCTTAATTGTATATAAGGAAGAGGTCAGCGAGAATATGAAGGTCATTATGCAAGCTGCCATTCTTTCACCGTCCTCAATGAATAACCAACCTTGGCGCTTTGTAGTATATCATAACCGTATTCATGTATTTTGTAAAAAAGCTAGATTTTTGAAATTCGTAATAAGCGATATGAAGCTAATTGATATGGGAATAGTCTTAGCAA
>DPVV01000350.1 GCA_003526525.1 Lachnoclostridium phytofermentans
TAGGAACTACAGAAATAGATAATGAATATTTATCTCCATATAAAAGAGATCCCAAAGGATTGCCACCAACCTTTATTACAGTAGGGGAACATGATTTCCTTAAAGTAGAAAGTTTAGCTTATGCAGCAAAGTTAGCTAAGGCAGGTGTAGAAACAAAAACAGTTCTATATAAAGGTTTTGGGCATGCCTATGCAGACAATGTAGGAGTATATCCTCAAAGTGAAGATTGTGCAATTGAAATAGGTAAATTTATTTTAGAAGTATCAAAATAAAAAGAAAAAAGGGATATAGGCACAAGATTAACATAAGGATATAAACAATTAATTTAAATAATGATGTAACATAAAGTCTGACGAAAACTAGTAGTAAACTACGAGCTTCGTCAGACTTTTTCGTGTAAATATGCGATTTGTTCGAGTCATCTAAAACTATTAATATAGTACATAAATAATTATCAAGTGTAAAAGGTATAAAAATGGAAGAGCAATGGAAGAGCAATGAAAGTTCAATGGAGAGCAATGAGTAAGTAGGGTAATCATAAAAAATCCTGCATAAGCAGAGCTTGACTTGGTTAGTATGATAAATTTTCCCTGTTGAAATTAAGAAACTAGTTGACGAGGAAGAGGATCTATTAGAGAATGTAGATAGTTTATAGAAAAAGAGATATTTATAGAAAAAGAGATATTTATAGAGAATGTAGATAGTTTATAAAAAAGAGATAGTTATAGAAAAAGAGATAGTTTATAAAAAAGGAGATAGTTTATAAAAAAGGAGATTGTGTGAAGTGCTTAAAAAATATCGTACGGGTGAACTGCTAAGCTATCTAGGGGTGACAAGAGATACATTACGTTTTTATGAGGAGAAAGGATTATTAAGTCCCAAAAAGGATAGTGCAAACAACTATAGAAGCTATGATATTTTTGATATATATAACATAATGATTATAGATTTCTATAAAAAGCGGGGTATGTCAATTCACCAGATTCAAGACTTACTAAAGAAAAGTGATGTGCAGGATATAGAATACCTACTTGAGAACAAGAAAAAAGAGCTTGGAAAAGTGATATATGATGGGCAGTGCATGATGAAAAGGATTGAACAGGCGCAATTATTTAATAGAGATTTGAGCAGTAGCTTAAATGAATTTACTATTAAGCCGTTACCCTTGTACAGAGTAAATGGAGAGGTGTCGGATTTCATTGCGGTTGAAGAATATGAAAATGTAATAGATATTATGAATTCCAATAATAATGATATGCTGTCACAAATTATACGCTACATTACCTTCAATAAAAACAGTGTTACTGGAACAAAAATGTTAATAGTTGATGCTACTAAAGTTAACAATGAAAATGATATTTTCCTGGAATATCCTAAGTGCTTATATACAGTTACGGAAGAAATACAACAGCAAAATGAACAGGAAGATTTAATGGAAAGAATGCACAGACTATCATCTGAATATGCAAATATACATGGTCTGAGGCTATTAGGAGAAGCTTTCGCTATGATACGTCTTATTACATATAAGGAAAATAAGGCTAAATCTTACATAGAAATTTTTATTCCTTTTGAATAATTGACATATTGACATGGGTGTTACCCCCTACTTTATACTTGAATCAGATTCAAATTTAAGGAGGAAAGTAGGATATGAAAACCGTAGTAATTAAGGAATGTACAGATATTTCAATTGCAAATACCTATACCTTTGACCTGTCAAGAATAGAGGTTACCCACTGTGTCGGTTGCTGGACTTGCTGGTGGAAAACCCCAGGAAAATGCGTGTTTAATGACTTAAACGAATTTTATCATGAATATATAACAGCAGATAAAGCTATTTATTTAGCGAAAGTAACAAAGGGATTTATCTCAGGCAATCTAAAAAGCCTTTTGGATCGCATGATACCTCTCTACCTTCCATATACGACTTATAAAACGGGCGAGTCCATGCATGTAAAAAGGTATGAAAAATACCCTGATATAGAATTTTACTATGATGGGCAATTTCAAACTGACGATGGCCTAGAAATTTTTGAAAAATACATCAATCGTGTGTTTTACCAATTTTATTCAAAAAATATCGTAGTTAAGCCTATAGAAGATTTTGTTGGAATTGGAGGTTATAAGAAATGAAAACAATTATTATAAACGGATCACCAAAAGGAAATGCACGAAACAGTAATACAAGAATTATAAGTGAAGAATTTGTGCGGGGCATGAAAACGCCCTGTGATATAAAATGTATTGCAAATTCTGATTTAGAAGAACTGGCACATCATATAGAGAAGTATGATACAGTAATTATCATTCTACCTCTTTACATTCATGCTATGCCTGGAATCATGATGAATTTTATTGAACATTTAAAACCGGCATCCATACAAGGGAAATACCTTGGGTTTATTATACAGGCAGGTTTTGTAGAAACAGCACAGGAAAAGTATGTAGAACGCTATTTTGCATCTTTAGCAAAACAGCTTAATTATAATTATTTGGGCACTGTTTCCAAGGGAGAAGCCGCTGGAATATATATGTTCCCCAAAATGTTTAAAAAGGTGTTAAAAAAAATAAATGATTTAGGCAAAATTTATGAAGAAACTCATGCCTTTGATCAAAACATAATTGAAGAATTAGGGAAACCATATGAGTTATCAAAGATCCAAACGTTTCTATTTCAGTTATTATGTGATTTAGGACTTAATAATGTGGGGTGGCACAAAATGCTAAGGCAGAATCATGCGTTTGATAAACGGCTTGATAGACCATTTTTATAGGATAAGGCATTTCATAGTTACAAACCTTATTGCAACTATAATTTTTTAGGATTATAATTCAGTCAGGGGGTGGACAATATTGGAAAATCTTACGATAGGACAAATGGCAAAGCTAAACCATATCTCGGAACAGACACTTAGGTTATATGATAAAATCGGTCTATTATCTCCATGCCGCCGTGATGAATCCAATGGTTATCGATACTATGATATCAGACAAAGTGCTCAGTTAGACATGATACAATACATGAAATCGCTTGGTATGAATTTGAAAGAAATTAAAAAGCAGCTAGATTGTAGTGACATGCCAAGCATCAAGGATATTTTAAGCCAACGAAAGAATCAGATGGATCATCAGATTAAGGAACTTGAGTATCAAAAACGAGCAATTGATCGTACTGTAGAAAGCCTCGAAAGGTATGAATGTTCTCCATCAGATGGATCAATTGTATTGGAATACATACCCAAAAGACAAATTTACTATATTGA
This sequence comes from Lachnoclostridium phytofermentans, assembly GCA_003526525.1. GTDB lineage: Bacteria > Bacillota > Clostridia > Lachnospirales > Lachnospiraceae > Lachnoclostridium. The sequence continues at coordinate 3,267 of DPVV01000350.1, forward strand.
TTCAGGGATTAATTTCTATGATTATGGAATTGCTACCTACGAGAAAATACTTCGAGAACTTAAGGAAAGCCTTATAGCGGATAAACTTCCACAAATCTATTTTTGTAATGCCGGTTCCATACTACGTCAAGACGACCTTGTGAATCGCCTCTTTGTATCAACGGAAGTCTTTGTCTTCGTTGATAAGGAATTTGTAACAAGCGAAGTTATCACAACAATTCCACCAAACAACTATATTTGTATATATTGTGATGGCTTTCACAAGGAAAAAGAGTACGCCATAAGACTTTTGGATGAAATTGATCGTAAAGGGTACAGAATAAATGGAGATTACTTATGTGAAGTCATATCAGAGGCACCGATTGTAGAAAAGAATGAAAGAGGGATGTTTCTCAGGTTACAAATACCTATAAAATATTGTTAATATTTTATCAAAATGGTATTGACCTTATACCTACAATAACCTCTATACTTTAATTTAAGAAATAAGCATTTCTTAATAATGAAAGAAAAGAGGTAACATTTATGTTTCATGAAAAGGTTCGAGTTATTCAGTATGGTTGTGGAAAAATGTCCAAATACATTCTTCGGTACCTGTATGAAAAAGGAGCGGAAATCGTTGGAGCTATTGATGTGAATCCTGCTGTTGTTGGAATGGACGTAGGAGATTGGGCAGATCTTGGTGTAAAACTTGGCATAAAGATACGAAGTGATGCAGATGCTGTACTAGATGAGTGTGATGCGGATATTGCAGTTCTTACTTTATTTAGTTTTATGGATGATGTCTATCCTCATTTTGAGAAATGTGTGAAGCGCGGTATTAATGTTGTAACTACTTGTGAAGAAGCAATTTATCCATGGACGACATCCTCTGCCATCACAAATAAGCTTGATAAACTTGCCAAGGAACATAACTGCACAATCGTAGGTGCAGGAATGCAGGATATTTATTGGATCAATATGATTGGATGTGTAGCAGGCGGTGTACATAGGATTGACAGAATAGAAGGTGCTGTAAGTTATAATGTAGAGGATTATGGATTAGCTTTAGCACAAGCTCATGGAGCAGGCCTAACCCCA
>DPVV01000250.1:0-1153 GCA_003526525.1 Lachnoclostridium phytofermentans
ATTTTCTTTAAAATTCCACACACTTCATCAACTTTATTGTCATCTACACCAATCAGCAAAGATGTATTACCTTGCTTAAGAAAACCACCGGTAGAAGATAACTTTGTAACAAAATAATGCTTCTTATTTAACTCTGCGATTGTAGCTTGTTCATCATCATTTTTTAGTATTGCTAAGATCATCTTCATATAATCCACCTCCAAATTTACTAAATACCTTGGTTTGATATCTATTATATTACCATTTTTTCAGTAATCTTGCAACGTTTATGATAATGGTACAAAAAAAGCACGGGTTTTAACCGCGCTTTCTTCTCTATGATAAATTATTTATTTGCAGCTTTCGTAGCATACGTAGTATCAACCAAATCAGAATAAGATGCAGGTTTTGCTAACATATCTGAGCTATCTAATATATCCTGTAATAGATTAAAGCTTTCTTCTTTAAAGATTAAGTCTTCTTTCCAAGTCTGTTGATCCTTGTATCTAGTTACTATCTTGGTTACAGTATCCATATCGGTTTCTTTAAACTGAGGTTTAATAACCTTTGCAATCTCCTCTGAAGTATGACTATTAACGTAATTCATCCCTTTTTGAAGAGCATTTACAAACTTCTGAATTGTCTCTGGATGATCCTTAATATAGCTAAGCTTTGCTGAATAAGCCGTATAAGGAACCATACCACTCTCTACACCTAGAGAAGCAACAACCTTTCCTGCTTTTTGAAGTTCAAGGCCTGTAGCAGCAGGTTCGAATTCAATTGTATAATCACCAGTACCAGCTTGGAAACTCTGAGCAGTAATACCAAAATCAATATTTTGAATTATTGTTAAATCGTTCTTTGGATCAATACTATTCTTCTTAAGGATGTATTCGAAAATCATTTCAGGCATCCCACCAATACGTCCTCCAATAACAGTTTTACCTTTCAGATTATTCCATGCAAAGTTCTCATTCTCATCACGAGACACCAAGAAGTTACCTGCACGCTGTGTTAATTGCGCAAAGTTAACAACATAATCTTTTTCACCTTCATTGTATACATAGATGGAGGCTTCCGATCCCATGAAACCTATATCAGCGTTGCCTGAAAGAACAGCGGTCATCGTCTTATCTGCACCAAGACCATTGGTTAGATTTACCTTTAACCCCTC
>DPVV01000250.1:1316-2600 GCA_003526525.1 Lachnoclostridium phytofermentans
TTACCTTTAACCCCTCGTCTTTAAAATATCCTAATTCTATTGCCACATACTGTGGTGCATAAAAAATGGAGTGAGCTACTTCCGTTAAATTCACCTCTGTATATTTTGTATCCTTCTTACATCCAACAAGTGATACTATCATAAGTGATACAATGAACAAAGCAACAACGCGTTTCTTCATTGAAATCCCCCTTCAATTCACATTCACACTACATAGTATATCGAGTCGATGGAGGATTTGTGCTAGTCTATTCTATTATTTTGATGAATCTGTTCTAAAACCTAAAGTAACCGGAATCTCTTTTTCTACATATTTCCCGTTTTCAAGGATATTTACAGTTAAGGTGGCTTCCGTACCTCCCTTTGTATAGCTAAGGATACTCATTAACTGATTCATATCAGATACCGATCTACCATTAAATGCGGTAATGATATCTCCCTGATGTAGCCCGGCCTTTTCAGCTGCACTACCTTCTGAAACTTTGTAAATATATACACCCACAGGCATATTAAATGCTTCTGCATAGGACTTTTCTACATTCTTTCCAGAAATTCCAAGGTAAGCCATTTGATTTTCCTTTAGTTCTTCACGGTTCATCAAATCATTAATTATCGGAATCGCTTGGGAGATAGGAATTGAATATCCAATACCTTCTACGTTTGTATCCGCATACTTGATAGAGTTTATACCAATTACTTCACCTTTCGCATTGATTAACGCGCCACCACTATTACCTGGATTAATAGCTGCATCGGTCTGGATTAAATTTAAGGTAACATCGTCAACAGTAACTTCACGATTTAATGCACTGATATAACCAACGGTTACAGATTGACCATAACCAAGTGCATTACCAATTGCAATTGCCATCTCTCCAGTTTTAATATTATCTGAATTTCCTAAAGTTGCAACTTTAATATTTGCCTTTGTTTCCTTTGTTAAATCATCAATATTTACGGCTACTACAGCTAAATCAGAGGATGGTTCTCTACCCTTAATAGTTCCAGTCGCCTTAGAATCATCATTAAATACAATTTCGATTGCAGTTGCATCTGCTACCACGTGGTTATTTGTTGCAATTAATATTTCCTTATTATTTTGTCCAATAATAAAGCCAGAACCACTACCGGATATCTCACGATTGTATTCTCTACCAAAGAAATCATATTGTGTCTGAGTTGCAGAACAATTAATTGCTACTATGGCTGGCATAACATTTTCAACTACTCCAGATACATCGGTTGCACTAACCTCTGTCAATCCAGTTTGTACGATATCATTGT
>DPVV01000380.1:0-3994 GCA_003526525.1 Lachnoclostridium phytofermentans
GTATGAATTCTTCTTCTGTAATAACAGGAATTCCAAGCTCTCTTGCTTTCTTATTTTTCGATGAGCTTGAAGTATTATCGTTGTTAATCAGATAATTGGTTTTTGCTGTAACAGAACCAGTCACTTTTCCCCCGTGTTGTTCGATTACATCCTTTACCTCATTTCGATTTGTAAAATGTTCTACAGATCCAGTGATAACAAAGGTGAGCCCTTTTAATTTTTCAGGTCCTTCCGCTACTTCTTCTTTTTCAAAGGATATTTCCTTTAATAAATCTTCTATAATAAGTTTATTTTCTGGTTTTTGAAAATAAGACACAAATGCTTCTGCTATCACATAACCGATTTGTGGTATCTGAGTAAGCTCATCAACCGTAGCATTTGATACTTTATTAAAATCATAACCAAACTCTTTACAGATGAGTTTCGCATTTGCTAATCCGACATTTGCTATGCCTAAGCTATAAATAAACTTAGCTAAAATTGGTGTTCTCGCTTTCTCCACCGAGTCCACAAGATTTCGGAATGACTTTTCACCAAAGCCCTCCATGGTTGTAATCTCTTCTTTAAAATCTTTCACATGGAAAATGTCTGCTAGTTCCTTGATAAGCCCTTTTGCAATCAATTTTTCTATAGTAGCCTCTGACAAACCTTCAATATTCATAGCATCACGACTTACAAAATGGGTAAATGACTTGATCTTCTTTGCAAGGCACTCTGGATTCATACAGTACAACGACTTCACATCACTATCTTGTTTTATCATCGTATCACCACCACAAACCGGACAGGTCTTTGGTATTGGTAAATGCCCGCTTCTTGTTAGGTTATCTGCAATTTGCGGTATAATCATATTCGCTTTATAAACCGTTACCTTATCACCTAATCCAAGCTCTAGTCCCTCCATAATACTGATATTATGAAGGCTTGCACGGCTTACTGTTGTTCCTTCTAATTCTACTGACTCAAAGATAGCGACTGGATTAATCAATCCTGTTCTTGAAGCACTCCATTCAATTTCTTGTAAGGTAGTTTCCTTGATTTCATCTCTCCATTTAAATGCTATTCCGTTTCTTGGGAACTTCGAAGTTCTTCCAAGTGATTCACCATATGCAATATCATTATAAAATAGCACTAAACCATCTGATGGAAAATCATTCGTCATAATATGGCTTTCAAAATACTCCATCGTTTCTGCCATATTTTCTGAGGTTACAAGCTTCTCTTCGACCACATCAAATCCTAGTTCTTTTAACCACTTAAATTGCTCCATCATCGTTTTAAAACGATTCATCTCATCCATTCGAATAAGAGCAAATGCGAAGAAATTAACATTTCGCTTTGCTGTTATCTCATTATTTAATTGACGCACGGAACCGCTGCAAAGATTTCTCGGGTTCTTATATTTTGCATCTGCATCTGGAATTTGCGCATTAATCTTTTCAAAATCTGAATAACGAATTACTGCTTCTCCTCGGATAATTAGTTCTCCCTCATAAGGAATTGTTAGTGGGAGATTTTTAAATACCTTTGCATTGTTTGTTACAACCTCTCCAATTTCACCATTTCCTCTTGTTACAGCTTTTACTAATTCGCCATTGCGATAAGTTAGAACGATGGTGAGACCATCCATCTTCCAGGAAAGTACTCCTTCTTTATTACCAAGCCAATCAATCAAAGCTGTTACTTCTTTTGTCTTATCAAGAGAAAGCATCGCAGACTCGTGACGCTCCTTTGGTAACTCACTTAATATTTCATAACCAACATTTCTAGTTGGACTTCCCGCTAAGACAATTCCAGTTTCTTCTTCAAGCTTCTTTAACTCATCATACAATTTATCATACTCAAAATTGCTCATGATTTCCCGGTCTTCCTGCTCATAGACTCTGGCTGCCTTATCGAGAAGTTCGGTTAATTGGGTGATACGTTGTTTTTTTACCTGCATTGCCTTGCTCCTTTTTATCGTTCTCTCTATCTTTTATAATCTGATTTCTTAGCTGCAAACCGATTACCACCCGTATTTCCTTTTGAGTAGCTCCTTGGTTGCTCTGTTTTGCTTCTTGATGCGAATTTATTATCCTCTGATTTGTTCTTAGAAACGAATCTATTGTCCTCAGATCTATTCTTTACGCTAAATTTATTTCCCTCTGAGCTATTCTTTGTACCAATCTTATTTCCATCAGAGCTATTCTTTGCACCAAACTTATTTCCCTCTAATCTGTTCTTTGATCCAAACTTATTTCCCTCTGAGTTATTCTTTGTACCAAACTTATTTCCATTAGAGCTATTCTTTGCTCCAAACTTATTCCCATCTGAGCTATTCTTTGTACCAAACTTATTTCCATCAGAGCTATTCTTTGCACCAAACTTATTTCCCTCAGAGCTATTCTTTGCTCCAAACTTATTTCCCTCAGAGCTATTCTTTGCACCAAACTTATTTCCATCAGGGCTATTCTTTGATCCAAACTTATTTCCCTCAGAGCTATTCTTTGCTCCAAACTTATTTCCATTAGAGCTATTCTTTGCTCCAAACTTATTTCCATTAGAGCTATTCTTTGTACCAAACTTATTTCCCTCTGATTTATTCTTTGATACGTATTTACTTACCTCTGATTTATTTCTTGTTGCTTCGTTTCTCTTTTTATCTTCCTTTTTTTCTGCGAAGTATTTGTCTTTCGTTATTCTCTTTCCAGTGGATACTTTCTTACCGTGAGACTTTGCTATATTGCCCACGTTTACCCTTTCAATTGGGAATTCATCATCCGGTTCTAAATTTAAGGCTTCATTCGTTGATAATTCAATTAGTTCCTTTAATCCCTCAAGCTCTTTATCAGTTAAGTTACGATACCCACCAACATTTAGCCTTCCAAGATTAATATTCATAATTCGTAAACGGACAAGTCTAGTAACCTTATAATCAAAGTATTCGCACATACGACGAATCTGACGATTCAATCCCTGTGTTAAGATAATTTTAAACGTAACCTTATCAATTGCTTCTAATGTACAAGGTTTCGTTACTGTATCAAGGATTGGTACTCCTCCTGCCATTCCTTTTAAAAATGCAGCAGTTATCGGTTTATTCACTGTTACAATATATTCTTTTTCGTGATGATTACCCGCACGCAGGATTTTATTAACGATATCACCATTATTCGTTAATAAGATAAGCCCTTCGGAATCTTTATCGAGTCTTCCGATTGGATAAATACGTTGACTGTATTTAATATAGTCTATAATATTATCTGGTTCTCTTTTCTCCGTCGTACACACGATGCCCTTTGGCTTATGAAATGCGATAAGAACCATCTTTTCTTCTCTACTTACTTCTTTTTTACCAAGCATAACCTTCTGTCCTGGTAATACTTTACTTCCCATCACAGCAACTTCGCCATCAATGGTAACCTCACCATTTGCAATTTTTGTGTCTGCATCTCTACGAGAACAAATTCCAGAATCACTAAGAAATTTATTAATACGGACTGCTTTCTCTTCCGTTTCTTCTGTATCAAATAATCGTTTTGTAACCTTCGCCATGTTTCTTGTTATCCTTTCTATCTGAGAATATCATAAGATTTTAAAATCTTGGGTTCATTAAAAAAATTTTTGGAGCTTTTAGCATACTACTTTAAACCTATTTTTCTATGAAATAAACGAGAAGCTTATTCTTGTAAGAAATTAAACCTTATTCTATTTTCTCACCAGTTGTAATATTATATCATTATTTTCTTATCATTCCAATCATTTCTTATTTCTATTAAATAGCGTTAATAACTTACATTTCTAATTTAATCCAATACATGATATCAGTGATTTTTGAAGTAATAACATTAGAAAAAGTACACTTCGCGAACTTTTCCTTATTATGAATTAATCTGGCTAACATTGCTTGTATCTGTTGATTTTACAATATAATACTAATTATCAGTGAGCTATTTTCGATTGTACATTAACATTACCAAAGCGGATATTCGCAATCCGCTTACGCTACTTACTC
>DPVV01000380.1:4157-4607 GCA_003526525.1 Lachnoclostridium phytofermentans
CTTCCCTGATGAGGTTAAATAGAAAATCATTTGTAATTGACTTTACAAATCTTTCATTTGTCGATATAATATTGAAGTACTATAAACACAATTTAATTTAATAAGCCTTTCTAAGGCATATCTTGCATCTGTAGCTCAGTGGATAGGGCAGCAGCTTCCGAAGCTGAAGGTCGTAGGTTCGAATCCTATCAGGTGCATTTTTTATACTCAAAATTAGCCTTTCTTTTCTTTTTTTATAAAAAATCTCTTTTTCTTCTTTGATATTTCCTTCTTCATGTAAATTTTTGTTACATCTTTGTTACAAATTATTAATCTAATGTTACCAAAATATGAGATAATAGTTGATTTCTGGGACATCTTTTGGTATGATAAGTAAGATTTATTCTTTATATCATACTAGAAATTTATTTTACTTACGGATACCCATTGCATGACAAGCATGAAATAGCA
>DPVV01000599.1 GCA_003526525.1 Lachnoclostridium phytofermentans
ATTTCTATTTTGGAAAAAGTTCTCACTTTTTCATTTTGAGTATAATCATTTAATCGACTATACTGTTTATGTGTATGATCCTCCACCGCACCATTCCAGTATTTAATTCCTGTTTTATTCTCTATTGCTATAATGATTTTACCATTTTTATTAAGATGTTTTTTTAACAGTATAATCAATTCTGCATATGGTTTTATACCATTGATATATAATGCAGCATATTCCCATACACCAATCAATGTTATTACATCATACGTTCCAAGATGTTTCTCTATTTCTTGGAAATTTCCCACCTTTATGTTAATATTTTCATATTTCTCGTTTCTATATGCATTTATTTCAGACCGTTTCTTTGATAACTCAACACAAGTGACATTCTTTGCTTTTTTCGCCAATACCCCTGTTATTGCACCACAACCTGAACCTACTTCAAGTACAGAATCATCTTTACTAATCGAAAGTCCATCCAATAAGTTTTCTCTGATATCGGATAAATGATATAGTATCGGCCACTCTGAACTGTTCTTTAACGTTTCTTCAATATTTCCATTTTTAACACAATTTAATATATAGTCTTCAATTATTCCATCCGAATACAAATCTTTACCCGAATAATTTGAAAGATCTAATGTTATATTACCAATTTTTACTTCATTCATTACACTATTCATAATCAATTCTGTCCTTAACTTAAATTTACTAAGATCTGCTCTAGATATGTTTTATCTTTTATGTCTTCTATACTATTAGGTGGAAGCTGGGACACATATTTTAATGGATTGTTAATTTTCACTTCTGTATTAGCTCTATACCACTCATAATCCATATCAATTTGTCCTATATCAACGATTTGATAACCCATCTTATATAACTGATAACCTAGAACCTTACCAGCTGGTCCTAATGCGATTAGTATTAATTTTTCCTTTTCTATATTCAGTGCGGCTGAGAGAATCTCACTATATTTGGCAAAAGCATTTTTAGTTGGTGCAAGTATCCTCTTTATATTCCTTGCATTATTAAACAGATCATTTCCATATCCAGTTCTCGTATAAGCACCTTCAATTACAACTATATCTCTGTTTTCCCATATACTTTTTATAAGCTTAACCCTCTTATCGGTATTTTCTTTATCTTTATATGGGTAATAACACTTAAACATATATGCATCGTAATACTCTTTCGTTAGATCCAGTATACTGTTGTGAAATTTTCTAACTTCATCAGTCATATATGCTCGTATTCCATCCGCAATTTCATCCGTATACTGTTCAAGACTTCCATAATTATTTGCAATAGCAATCATTAAGTTCTTATCTTTTGAATGCAGCACTTCAATAAGTTTCTCTGCTAATTTATCATCATTTTCTTGAAAAACAGGGTGCTTCTTTTTTGAAATAATGTCAAATTCTCCATCTCCAAACCTAATCATGGATTTATGTTCATGGCATATGCCCTTTATCGCTTCTTCAGTTGCTCTAAATAATGGCTTCTTTAGACATATTTCATTTATATTATCTTGAATTTCGTAGGGTAAGTTGTTCAAACGTTTTAATAATATGTTTTGTGTTCTTGCAAATCTTTCAGTTAATACATCTAATTTCCATTGTTTTAAATTAATAAAATCAATGTCCTCTCTGTTACAATCATCTGAAAAGTAAAAAATGACTTTATTCCTGTCAGCTCCTATTTTTTCAAGTTGTACCTTTATGGCATTATAATTAACAACTGCAACAATCAAATAATCGTATTGATTTACTCTATCGATAGAACATACTGGAGATTCAAAAAAATTTTTACCTACCTTTTCAGGATCATTATCTATAAATCCTATTAATTTAAACTTATCCTTTATTAAACAATTGAGTACCTCTATGCTTTTATTCCCTGTTCCCCATATATATATCTGCTTCAATCTATGACCTGTTATATAGTGACTATTGTCATGTATAAAACACAAGAAGTCACTACAAACTTTTCCTTTCATTAGATTTTATACTGGGATTGCAAATTACATTAATTAACTCATATATGATATTGCTGTTCCTACTGTTATTAGATCATTTATATCAAATCCAATTTTCAAAAGTTCTTTTATTACTTCATTTTCATGGAAAATACTACACACCAATATGCAATCAATTTGTTTTTGCTCATATAAACGATACAATTCCTGTGGGAAAATCACATCATATTTCTTATATCCATTCGGATATTTATCTGCTTTTTTATCTGCAACTGTTACAACCAACTGTTCATCATAAGTTTTCAAATCATCGATAAATAAATCTGTAAACTCTGTTATTGCATATAAAGCTATTCTATTTACATTTATTTTTCTAGTAAAATCTCCTACTGAATATCCTGCTATTTTCATCTTTAGATACTTCATAATCAATGGATATTGATATTCATATCTTATTTCTTTGGTTACTATTCCGTTAATATTATTACAAACAACATCTGGTAACCAGTGAAAGTCCCCATTATCTTTCAGCATTTATTGCACTCCTTAAATAATCTATTGAATTCACCTTTTCTATGTTTAGACGTTTTCTAATTTCATCATAATTGATATCCCAGTTTATTTCTTTAGGGGAAATATAGCGATCAATAACTCTATTTTCCAATCCAAACATTTTCACAAGATTATCCAAACGGCTTCTTCTTAGTTCTGCTATATAAACGTATAGATTCTTTTCAAATAAAACAGATAATGCCAAACCATGAAATGAATTAGTGACTACATACTCTGCATTCTTCAAATACCATAGAAAATCTTCAACGCCTTCATACATCATGCATCTGCTATTTTCAGTGAAAAGATATTGTGGCGCATTAATAGCAGAATGAATAATAGGTATTGAATACATTCGAGATAGCATATTCACAAATTCAGCTACCTTATACATATTATCATCATTGTCATACCAAAAGAAGAAAATAAATTTTCCTGTTATTCGCTCTTTTACAGGAATAAGAGTCTCAAATTTCTCTTTATTTAATAATTGGGTAGGATCTAGAACTATTTGGCATTCTTTTAAACATTTACTTTGAATAATATATTTGTATCCTTCATCTTCTCTAAGAGATATACTTTGAAATTTAGACAAGTACTTGCGAAATAAATCAATGTTAATCTCGTTTACGTTAGTTCCAATACTTGCGGCATAAGATATACACTTAATATTATCATTAATGTTTAG
>DPVV01000003.1 GCA_003526525.1 Lachnoclostridium phytofermentans
TACTGTTTATAGAGAAATTGCCCCAGTCCCATGATACAAGCTGATGCAACAATATAGCCAAGGCCTTTCTTATTATTTTCTATCCTCTTTTCCTTCACCATTTTGCGCCTCCTGTGTCGTTGATAAAGTAAAGATAGCATCGAAAATCTGTTTACTTACAGTATCAAGACCTTTCTGATAAGTTTCCTTCGTTGTATATTTCTGGTCTCCCTCTTTACGGAAGGCATCTTTTGCTAAATCAGAAAAAAAGGTATTCAGAGGATCCCATATCTGTGCAACTTCTTGAATCGATGGCATAATAACTATATTTCCAGTTGCAAGTTTCTCATATAGTATCGCAGAAAGTCCTCCTGTTGCTGTAGCTGCATCATTCCTTGCGGGAGCGATTCCTAAAAACTCATTTCTTTTCATTAACATGTCATAACTTGATGCAAAATCTACAAATGCTAAACAAGCATTTGGAGCGCTCGTATACGCGCTAATAGCGTAGCCATTGATACCACCCATGGCTTTCATTTCCATGAACTCCTTTGATTCCTGTGTTATATCACCACTTACAGGTAACTGCGGCAGAGATGTTATCATAAGATTCTTTTCCGCTTTTTTCTTAGCTTCGTCTTTCGAGAGTCCATCTTTTTCATAATTTGAGATAAGTTCCTTTAAAAAGGTTGTATATACATCCGGTGTTGAAATTGTTGCAAAATAAGTGCCATCTGCTAATTTGCCATATACGTTTCTTTGAATTGTCTCATCAATACACTCCTCATTCATAATCCCGGCAAGCTGCTTTAACACCTTAATTCCCTTGTAGGCATCACCAGCTCCCAGTCCAATATCTTTGGAATCCGTATTGTTTTGCCCAAAGATATAGCCTCCATAGGAGAATAAGTATCCAGTGGAAAAGTATGGATCATATAGAGACTCCATATATCCATATTTGGTACTGTCAGCCTCATGAATCTCTTTTGAATAACGATACATTGCATTCCAGTTCTCTAACATATCTGGTATACCATTCTGATTGGTATCCCAGGTTTTATCCCAATCCTTTGGCAACATATCTTTTCGATAATATAACATAGGAGCTTGAACAATAACAGGTACACCACAGGTATAAACCTTACCATCAACCCCAGTCTGATAAGCCTTCCAAGCAACTTCTGGAACTTGATCATAACAATCAAGAGATTCCACTGGTAGCGGAAGAATATGTTTTCCTTTCACATACTTCATCAGTACATCATTTGCCTGATATAAAACATCCGGACCATAACCATAAGGGCCATCGTTTGCAAGATCAAGATATTGATCCATATTGGCATCTACAGCAACAATTCCATATTCCTTATATTTTTCATTGAATGCATTAATTAATTCTTTAAAATATCCTCTTTCAATTGCAGTATCATTTTCTAATACACGAATAGTAACATTCCTCTCAAGTTCTCCCTGGAATAAGGTACTGCCAGCTGAAGTAGCATTACCCTGTGAACTTTTACTTTTTCCACAACCGACGAATAATACTCCACAGAGTAAGAGAGCTATCAATTGTTTTCCTTTCTTTTTCATCTAATTCTCCTTTCATGAAATATATAATGAAATAGTTAATGAGCGCTAATTGGCTACTACTTTCTTTCCTAATCGTTAGGTTAGTTTTCTAATAAAAGACGTAACAGTGACTATTTAGTAATAATCAGTAACAATCAATGATTCTATAAATTATTGGAATTGCTATTATAAAACTCTATTAGCTAATAGTTTTTTTCAATATAATAAAGCCACCTTTACGTAAAACATCGTTCTGAAATCCATTTTCTACAACTATTTTACATTCTTTTTCTGATATTTGATTTAATGAATCTAGTACTTCATCACAACATCCGGCATTATAGAGCAATGTAATACTTTCATTTTCCAAATATCTTTCTAATGAAAAAACCTCTCCGATTGCTTCCAGCTTGATTTCACCTTCTTGTAAAGAGGGTTCTTTTTTTAAGGACAATACCTTTCGAATCGTTGATATTACTGTAGAATCCCAATTAGTTTCCTCCCAGTCAAACGTACGTCTGCTATCCGGATCATATCCACCCTCCATGCAGATTTCAGTTCCATAGTAGATACAAGGTGCTCCAAGATAACAGGTTGCAATCGCAATTGCTGCCATTAACTTATCCTTATCCTTTTTTATCTCAGTAAAAAATCGATGTGTGTCATGAGAATCCAAAAGATTTAGCATCATTTCATTCACAGCTTGTTTATTTCGCATGAGAATTTCATTTAATTTATATACAAAATTTTGTGTATGTAATTTTTCAAAAGCAAAGTAATCTAGACATGCTTTGGTGAAAGAATAATTCATAATACTATCAAACTGATCGCCCATTAAAAATGGATAAGCATCATGCCAATTCTCACCAATTATAACACAATCTTCTTTGATCTTCTTTATCTCTTTACGAAATAAGCGCCAGAAATCATGAGAGATTTCATCCGATACATCAAGCCTCCATCCATCGATATCAAACTCTTTGATATAATAGCAAGCAATATCAATTAAAAACTTACGTACCTCTTCATTCGATGTATTTAATTTTGGCATATAATCACAAGCACCAAAACACTCATAATTGCATGGTTCGGTAGTTACAGTGTCTCCATGTATATAAAACCAGTTATAATACTCGGATTCTTTTCCCTTCTTTACGACATCCTGAAACTGCATCATTTTGTTGCTGCAATGGTTAAACACAGCATCAAGAACAATTCGTACACCCTTCTTATGAGCGTTCGTTACTAATTCTTTCAAATCTTCATTATTTCCAAATTGCGGATCAATTTCTTTATAGTCAATAGTATCGTACTTATGATTTGATTTGGATAAAAATATTGGTGTCAGATAAATGGTATTAGCTCCCAGATCTTTAATATAATCAAGCTTCGTTATTATTCCCTT
>DPVV01000374.1:0-28293 GCA_003526525.1 Lachnoclostridium phytofermentans
AGCAATGTCGAGTGATTTTACTTCTACGTCAGGCGAGCTATCGGAACGTGAGACATTAGTACAATCTGAGGATGGTAATGTAATAACGGATGAATCAGGTGAGATGAGTCCAGAAGATATTTTATCCACTCAAGACAATATGGTTGTTATTGCTGCAGCATCAGGTGGAGCTATCACAATCGGAAATAACACAACATGGGATGCCAAGGCTATTTTAGCTGCAATAGAAGGTGATAGTGGATTAAAACTTCATGGAGGCTGGACGGAAGACACTGCAGCGGATGAAAAAACCTTTTCGGACGGATATGAAGTAAAAGGTGCTAATGCAAAAGCTGGTTCAAAGGCAACCAGCGGTGGACCGGGAACAATTCCTGATGCAGGTTGCTATATTTCCTATGAGGCAACCGAGAATGGAAAACTATCTTTTTATGAGAAAACAGGATCTAATAAGACCTTTTATATTGTTGGTAACGATGGTTCGGTAGAAAGTAATAAAAATACCACATCAAGCAGTACATATGATATCGTACCTATTGATGTGAAAGCAGGTGTAACTTATTATGCATATCTTGCAGGAGGAACAGCTCAAGTTTGGAAGGTTACATTTGAAAAGGTAGAAAACAGAAAAACAGAATGGACAGCAGAAGACTTAATTAGTAACGCTGGTAAAGATGATAGCGGGCTTATTGTACGTGGAGATGGATGGTCGCAGAATGACGCAACAGATCTCTTAACCTTTGAGGACGGACATCCAGTAGCGGGACCAAATGCAAAAGCTGGTGGTACGAAAGCTAAGACAGATAACTCTGACGCAAATGGAACTATTCCAAATAGCGGTTGCTATGTAGAGTATACAGCAAGCAGTGACGGAGTATTTGCTTTATATTCAAAAATTAATGACAAAAAAACATTATGGGCAGTGGGAACCGACGGTTTAAAAAAATCAATTGTCAACTCTGCAGGTAAAAGTTTATATGAAATTTTTGAAGTTCCAGTAGCAAAGGGAGAAACATATTATCTCTATCAAGCGGGAGCTACAGCACAATTCTGGAAAGCTGCTTTTAAAGAAGTAAAACAGGAAGAACCAGCTACTCCTTGGGAGGAAGTACTTGCTCCGACAATAGATGATGTTACTGTAAATGAAGATGGAAACTTTGTAGTAAAATTTTCCGCATTAATTGATGAAATGAAAGGTGCAGAAAATGTTAAAATTACAATGTTCTGCAATGAAATTGAAGTTATCACAGAAAATATAACCTCTGCAAAGGATCAGATTATAATGACTCCATTAAGCAATGGGGATTATAAGTTTTATGCAACTGCCCAAAGAGCAGGTTATCCAGATAAGAAAAGTGAACCTTTCATTTTTTCAAATTATGTATTGTCACTTCGTAAACCAGTAATTGAATTAGTACAAGGTAACGAAGACGGAACAATTTATGTAGACTGGATAAACATCCCAGAGGCAGATAAATACACACTTGAATACAAAAAATCATCAGATAGTGAGTATAAGGTAGCTGTTAAAGATACTACATCCGGTCATGGACTAATTACAGGAGACCTGGAAGCAGGTTCTTACGATATCAGAGTTTCTGCTATCAGAGAAGCTGATAACTTTATTTCATTCTATGAAAATACTTATGACGTAATAAAGGAATATCAATGGTATTTTGCAACCGTTGGTTCTGCACAAGAAACAAATGCAGTTATCAAAGATGGTAATACTGTATTACAACAGGTAGTATTATCCTCAAAAGATGGAGTTGCTGAAAAGAAGAATAGAGAAAAAGCTATTGATATAACTAATACCAATAAAACAGTTGAAATGAAGGCTTCTACAGCTGGTAAGATATCAGACGGTGAAGAAGGATTTTCCTATTATTATACAATGATTAATCCTAATACAACGAACTTTGAACTTACCGCAACCTATAAGATTACAGATACGAGTTTAACACCCGATAACCAAACCGGGTTTGGCTTAATTGCAACAGATATGCTAGGAATTAACTATTTTGGAAAATCCGACTATGGCCATAAATATTTTAACTCCATCTCTAATCAATTATATAGTTCAAAAGCAAATATGCTTGGGTTTCGTGTAATCACAGGATATAATTCCTATGATACTTCAAACAACGAAGATGTTACAAGAATAACAGAAGAATTCAAATACAAAAAGACAACCGGAAACCTTAATGTTGGAACGGATTATACATTCACATTAAGAAAAACAGATGATGGATTCTATGCATCCTTGAACGGTGAAGAGTTAAAATATGATGATTTATCTATTCTTTCTGTTCAAGAGGATGGTTCTATCTGCGTTGGTCTTATGGTGTCCAGAAAAATTGGTTGTGAAATATCCAATATTACCTTTGCGACATCAGAGAGTCAGGGAGTTGGTAGTGGTACAGACAAAGAAGAAGCAATAAGACCTTCTTTAAGAGTGCATTCTACCAATACTACAGGTGCAAAAGAATATGAATATATCGTAGAAACATCTGCAGCTGGAAACTTAATTGTTCTTGGAGCAGATAATAAGGAAGTTTTCAATTTAAATGTAGAAGAAAATGAAGTTGTTAAAATCATGATTCCGGTTTCTGTTGGAAAGAATGAAATTAAAGCAACACTCATTCCGGATAAATCAAAGATTTATACCTCTTATGACGAGGTTTCCTCTAAAACAACGGTTGAAGTTAAGCGTTATTTTCAGGAAGGAGAAATAGTTTATGTATCTCCGAATGGAAGTCCTGATAATTTAGGAACAAAGACAAGTCCTCTTGATATCAATACGGCTGTAAAATATGCTCAACCAGGACAGTTTATTTACTTATTAAATGGTAAATATAAAGGCAATGGAGTAACAATTGCACGTAGTGTTTCAGGTACTGAAGAAAGCCCGATTACTATGGTGGCGGAAACTCCAGGTGAAGTAATTTTTGACGGACAAGGCATTAAGCTTGTAGGAAGCTACTGGAATATCTATGGTATTTATGTATACTATCCAAGTGCTGTTGGTATTCAAATAAGTGGTAACTTTAATATTATTGAGATGTGTACGGTAGAAGGTTCACAAAACACAGGTGTCCAGATCAGTCGTGAAGGCAATGCTGAACAGGTCAATGGATTGAAATATTTATTATGGCCATCTTACAACTTAGTTAAAAATATGGAATCCTTTGATAACTGTGATCCGGGAAGAAACGATGCCGATGGTTTCGCTGCAAAATTAACGAGCGGCGAAGGAAATGTTTTTTCTGGTTGTATTTCTCATAATAATATTGATGACGGTTGGGATTTATTTGCGAAGGCGATTTCAGGAAATATAGGTAAAGTAACTATTATAAACTGTGTAGCTTATGATAATGGTTGGTTAACTACTGATGATGTTGCTTCGCCTGGTTATAGCTATGGTGAAGGAAATGGATTTAAGCTAGGTGGTAATGACTTAAAAGGTGGCCACACCTTAGTAAACTCAATATCGTTTAATAATGGTGCGAAAGGTATTACAAGTAATAGCTGCCCGGATAACGTTATTTTAAATAGTACATCATTTAACAATAATGTTGAGTCAGGAAGCGGATACAACGTTGGCTTAAATAAAAAGCCATCCAATTTAATGGAGTGGAAAGTAGATGGGTTGATTTCTTATAGTACGACAACAAGTACGGCAGACTTAATTCCATTCTCATTATCCAGTCCAACCAACTATATTCATAATGGAATAGCATCCTATAATAGTATTGGCGAAAAAGCAGTTGAAGATTGGTTTGTAAACACAGACGTTACAATGAAACCTACCAGAAACGAGGATGGTACAATTAACATGCATGGTTTGCTTGAGCTTAAGGAATCTGCTCCGAAAACTTCAGGTGCCAGATTAGATGTAACAAGTGAAGAGGCAAAATCTGTATATCCAAAAGTTAACTTTAATCAAAGCGGAGTTGCTCCGCAACCATCCACTACACCTGAACCATCAAGTGCTCCGGAGCAAGAAACTCCAGCACCAACGCCAACAGCTACACCAACTCCAGAGTTGACAAATGAAGAGATTCTTGAGCACTTAACACCAAAGCGTACAGGTTCTCTCTATGTTGGTGGCAATAGTTCTAACCTTGGATGGTTTGCTTTAAAACTTCCGAAGAACGTTGTAAAAGTAACGAACTTTGATAAAGAAACATTAAGTAATCTTGAAGAAGGTCTTGTACCGATTACAGTTACTTATAAATCAAATAAACCAGGTATTATAACAGTAAAACAAAATGGTCGCCTCATTGCGAAAGAATCTGGTGTTGCTATTATTACAGCCACTGTAACAATGCAGGATGGTACGAGGGAAGTTTATACTAGAAAGATATCTGTGAAAAAGGCAACCATAGACTTTGTGGAAAGTACTGTACGTATGAAAGTGGGAGAAGAAGCGGTATTCGAAATTAAAGTAAATGGATTGGATGAAGATAGTATCATCTGGAAGTCAAGTAAAAAAGATGGTGCAGTTGTAAAGAAGAATTCAGGAAGTACGACTGCAACTGTTAAGGCAGTTTCTCCAGAAACAGATTGGATTTATGTAATCGTAGATGGAGTTAAGAAATCAATTAAAGTTATTATTGAAGAGTAAGTTATCTTACTATCATCAAAAAAGAAGTACGCAAACCTAAAGGCGTACTTCTTTTTTTCGGTGAGCCCAGCATGGGCGCATTCTCAAGGGAAGCTTGTGAAGCATACTTTTTCTTATTTAAAGGAATAACTTCAGTTATCTATAAATTAAAAACGCTCAGAGGGTTGCAATCCACCTAATGGGTATCGATGAAAAGTCATCGAATCAAGATAGGGCTTAAGCGTGTGGTGGGGCACATTTTCTATATATATTTAAGTAAGTACTTGGCATATTTGAAAATAGAAGTTAGAATAAAAACATTACTTCTACTACTATTAAATAATTGGAGGATTATATGAGAAAAGCAGATCGTGAAATTAAAGACTTTAATGAAGTTGTTGATGTGTTAGAGCGTTGTGATACGATTCGTATCGGAATTTTTGGCGAAGAGTATCCCTATGTTGTACCGTTATCGTTTGGATATGAAGTAATAGACAATAAAATCTTATTATATGTACATGGTGCGAAAGAAGGGAAAAAGCATGACCTTATAGGAAGAAACAGTAAGGTGTGTATAGAAGCAGACATCTGTCATCGCTTTACTGATACAGGACATAGTGTCACCTGCGAATACGAAAGTATCATTGGGTATGGTGAGGCAGTTAAGGTGTTTGATCAAGAAGCAATAAAAGGGCTTGAATTACTTGTAGCTCATTGTGGATTTGACGGGTATCCCATTAATGAGGAAGCTCTAAAGGTGATGACAATTTATCAAATTACATTGGAATATGTGACTGGAAAGAGAAGATTTGTTTAAGGGAGCATGAAAAGCTTCCTATAATCAATATTATATTTAATAATACTAATTTACTTGAGTTTCTGCAGATTTACCCACAGAGTCTCGAATTTATGACTACTTCTATAAACAACTAATTATACAATATTGCTCAGATCAGTCGAAAGACTGATCTTTAATAATTAGCGGATAAAATCGAACACCTAAAAAAACCACAGAGTACAAGTTTAATGCTTGTCAGATGGCAAGGATGCGGTCACAAATGAGCCAAAATTATTTAGTGATATAAAGCTTGTTAATAGAAATCAATACTTTTTCATAGTTTACTTTCTAGGCCTAAAAATGTATAATATTAGAATATATTTACATTGTAAAAAATACAAATAACCTTTTAATATGAGTTATGAATTCTACTCAGTTCGACTTTTACAATTCAAAAGGAGGTAGTGAATATGATCAGCTTTAAGACGGAATTTACACCGGAAGATGTTGGGTATGACGAGGAGAGGATAGTAAAACTGAACCATTTTTTTGAGGATTTGACAGAAAGAAAGATATTGCTCTCTGCAAATTATTGTTTGGCTAGGGACGGCAAGGTATTTGCCAACAATGCAGTCGGTAAGCTCTCTTTTCGGGAAGAGGACACAAGAGAGTTAAGACCGGACACCATTCAGCGGATTGCTTCCATTACTAAGCTGATTACTGCAACCGCTATCTGGCAGTTAGCGGAGGATGGAAAATTAAGAGTAAGTCAAAGGGTTGGGGAATTCATTGAAGAGTTTGATACAAAACCTTTTAATGAAATCACAATCGCACATCTGCTATCCCATACCTCGGGGTTTCAGGCAGATGAAGGATGCTTCGAAAATAAATATTTTGTACCACCATGGGCATTTATCGAACATGACAAGGGTATGAACTGGATAGCTGCTTCTTTGAGAAGTGGAATGCGGAAAAAACCTGGGGAAGAATGGGCTTATTGCAGTTTTGGTTATGTAATACTTGGAGAAATTATTACAAGAGTCAACGGACAATTTGCCAATGATTATATTACCGAGCATATTATTAAGCTTTGTGGTATGAAGGATTCCGGTTTTAGCTATGATAACAAGGAAGTTGTAAGCAGAACCAATATCCCAAATGAGCGTAGTGAAAAGTTTATTAATGATATACTGAATGGACAACAAAGTGCAGAGGAACAAGACAGCTTCTGGTCGAAGATACCTGGTACAGGTGGAGGCATGTATTCCACAGCATATGATTTATGCCGCTTTGGTACTATGCTATTGCAGGGAGGGTATATCGATGGAACCAGAGTAATTGGGCGAAAAGCAATAGAAAAAATGTCCGCACTTTATACAGCACCTCATATTAAGGATTATTGCTGGAATGCGGGCGGACTTTATCGCCAGTATGGTTTAGGACCTGATATGCGCTGTAATGAAGGTAGTTTATATACCCAGGGAACCTTCTTCCATGAGGGAGCCGGCGGATGCTGCCTCATTATTGATCCTACAGAAAAACTGGTTGCTGCTTGGTTTGTTCCGTTCGTAAATGGTGTTTGGTCTGGAGAAGCCTTATACAACGCGGCAGCAGTGATGTGGTCAGGATTAAAGTAAGAATGAAATACATACGTCATCAATTTGAAGTTATCTCACATATTTGATTGATAAAATTATTTAGCAATTTTTACACCTCCTAGTGATTTGTTTACGAGACTAGCACTAGGAGGCTTTTCTATAGTTTTCTTCTCTTCATAGCAAAGCCCCGCACCTATTCCATACGGAACTGATGCGGGGCTTATGCAATACTAGGAGTCCTTTTGGGTAACGAAACCTGTTACTTCACGATACGGCACTCGCGGACTTTAGTGTTACCCTTGGTGTCGACATAGACCTTGTGCGGGCCTACCTCATAGGTGCCAGCGGCGTTATTATTGATGTTGATAGTCACAGTATACGTCTTCTGCATACCAATGTCATAGACGTCAGTCACTGTGAGTGTAAGTTCGTTCGTATAACCATTAAGCTTCTTAACAGACGCTGTCGGAGTGCTGCTGACAATGCTTGTGAACGGGTTGGAGAACGCCCTATCTTTACTTGATCCGCTGTTAGGCTAAACTCAGCTATGCCACCAACTACATTTGCTATCCATTCAGACTCTGTCGGCTTGTTGTCTGCATTAAGAATCGTCAATTTAACCTGCCCGGCATCTGAATGAACCTTGATTGTTGCAGGGATGCCTTCGGTGACAATTTCGTTTTCGGTCCATAGCGTGTATTTGCCATGAATTTACACTTACAGGTGATCGTGATGTAAAAGTTACAATGAGCGTACTGGGTAAAAAAGTATATGGATGGGAAGACGTTGATTTTGATTTATGGGGCTATGATGATGGCAAAATTTTTAGTTATACAATTGAACCAGGGAAATCAAAAACTAAAAAGCTTCATTTAGCAGCAGGAGGTTATTACTTTCAAATCACTCCATCAGATGATCTTGATTATAAATTTACTATAGAAGATATCTCAGTATATGCTACAGCTATTAAACTCAAAGAAGAAAAATTCAGCTTAGCTGTAGGCGATTATAAAATATTAAAATATACGACGACACCATCAGGCACATGTGCGGGAAATATTAAATGGAGTTCGGATAATAAAAAAGTAGCTACAGTATCTGAAACCGGAGAAGTAAAAGGTATCGCCCTTGGTCAAGCGACTATAACAGGTGAATTAGAGGGCGGAAATAAAGTAAAATGTAAAGTAACTGTTAACAGCATGTTAGTACACACTTCAGCAAATAGTAACCCCAAATTAAATGCAGTTGTTGGTACAGAAAATAAAAATGTTTCATGGAGTAGTAGTGATAAAGCCATAGCAACAGTTACATCCGCTGGAAAGGTAACTACTAAGGACATAAATGGGGAGGTAAAGATTGTTGCTACAGTGGATAATGTAAAGTATACATATCAGTTGCTAGTTACTAATTATTATACTCTAGCCCAAGAAGGTATAACATATTTAAAATCTATTCTTAAAAAGCCTAAATCTTTACAGATTCACTCTATTACATATGGTAGATGTAAGGAATATGGTAACAATCCAACGATTGTTATTGATTATAGTGCTCAAAACAGTTTTGGAGGGATGAATCGTGAGTATTTCTTTTTCTTGTTTAATGATAAAATGGAATTGTTTGGATATGGAGAATATAAGGATATAACTAACGCTAAAACACTCGATCTTAAAAAAGTAAAGAAGTAAGGCAATATAATATTATAGTATTACTGTCATCCATCCTTGCGACTAGCACCCCTATGACATAAAATAAAAGCATCAGCCCAAAAACTGATGCTTTTAATCTTTCTACAGCGGATAACGGGAATCGAACCCGCATCCTAAGCTTGGGAAGCTCATATTCTACCATTGAACTATATCCGCTTAGTTACTACCATATTATTCTAGCACTTTTGTATTTATTCGTCAATAAATAAAACAAGCTGTGAGAGGGTCACAGCTTGTTTTTTTCGACAAGAAAGCTCTAAGGCTTAGTTTTGCTCTCTTGTCCAGGCAAGGGACGATAGGAGAGGTCCATCTTACCAATCTACACAAAAGAGAAGTGATAGTTATGTTATGTATATTACTTAGATAATACTGTATTTCGAAACTCATTTGCAGAAATACCAACTATTTTTTTAAATACTCTTGAAAAATGAGCCATATCAACGAAGCCAACTTTTTCGGCTACCTCACCGATACGAAGTGCTGGATTATTGAGTAATTCTTTTGCCTTTTCAATACGAACATTATTAAGAATTTCAGAAAAATTTTGTCCAGTATGTCGGTGGAGTAATTTACTTAAATGCCATTGGCTGACATAGATATGCTCAGCAACTTCCGATAACATTATTTTTTGTTGGTAGTTTTCATCAATATATTGTAAGGCATTTTTCACGATAAAACTGCTGGCGGTATTTTCTTCTGGTGAGCCTTGCTGTTCTTCGTCAGATATCATTGTTTCTTCTTTTTTTATCTCAACATCAGAACTTGATAAATTGGTTGTCATAACATCAAGTGCATCTAATAATTCATTCATTTTCGATGGTTTTAATAAGAAACGGGTAACACCAAGACAAATAGCCCGCTGGGCGTAATCAAAATCACGGAATCCAGTTAAGATACAAATCTGCATCTTCGGAAATTGTGATTTTATACTTGCAATCATGGTTAAGCCATCCATACCGGGCATACAGATATCAGAAATTAAAATATCTGGCTTTTGGTTTCGAATTAACTCCAGTCCGTCTTTCCCATTAAATGCAGTTCCTACCACCTGACAATTATGTTTCTCCCATGGTATTGTCTGAGACAATCCCCTTACGATAACCGGTTCGTCATCAATGATAATTACCTTGTACATGGCAACCTCCTGTCAGCCTGTTCTCACGCTTATGTATTTAAGGTTAATAATTATCTGGTTATTCATATCTTAGAACACTAGCTTATCTTATTCATAGTATGATACTTTACATGGAGATATACTAAATTAGTAAGCATATCCATCATGTATAACAGGAAAAACTTCAAAGCTAGCCATCCAATGAATGTAGAACTAAATCATAATCTAGACTAAATTAAAATGTAGAACCAAATTATATTTAGAACTAACTCAAAAATGTAGAACCAAATTATTATTTAGAACTAACTCAAAGTGTAGAACCAAAATATAATTTAGAACCAACTCAAAATGTAGAACTAAATCAGAATGTAGAACTAAATTATCATCTAGAACTAAATCCAGATATAGTTTAGTTCCACACTAATATTATAACACAAAAATCAACCTTTGACCGCACCTGCAGTCATTCCTTTAATGATATATTTCTGTAAGAAGATATATAAGATTAGAATAGGAATAATTACAAGTGTTACCGCCGATGCCATAAGTCCGTAGTTAGTACCTTCCTGGGAAGTTAATTGATTTAATAAATTGGTGATAGTCCACTGTGTCTTGGTACGTAGGAAGAACATCTGAGTAAATAAATCATTATAGCTCCATAAAAAGGAGAAGATTGCAACCGTTGCAAAAGACGGCTTGGTTAACGGAACAATAACACGAAAGAAAATTTGAAAAATATTACATCCTTCCATATATGCGGCTTCTTCAAGCTCTATTGGAAGGCTTTTAATATACCCCATTAAGACGACAATAGCAAAGGATAAGTTACCCGCTATTTGCGGAAGAGCACAGGAGAGCAGGGATAGATATAGTTTATCGGTATTTACTATACCCCAGGAATGTTCCATACGAAATACAGGAATAATTGTCGAGTATACAGGAAACATCATACCTGCAATTACTAAACCATATAATAATTTCTTTAAACGAAACTCATATCTTACTAATACGTAAGAGGCTAATCCTGCAAATATTATAACAGTCACAGCTACAGTGGTGGAAATCACTAAACTATTTTTATAAGCATTGAGAATATTTACACGTCTGAATGCCAATTCGTAGTTACTTAGGGTAAAAACTTCTCCTATAGGTAGTGAAAAAGAATTTTTTAAGATGTATCTTCGGTCTTTAAAGGAATTTATTACGACCCATACAATTGGATAAATTGTAGTAACTGCCCAAAGACTTAATATTAAATAGATAATGGGTTGCCCTATGGATATTTTTCTTTTATTTTTTACTGTAATAGTTTTCATAGCAACCCTCCTTTAATATTCTTTTTCTTTGAAAATTGTGTTAACAAGTTTTGATAGAACAACGCCTAAGATAACAATCACAACTGCAATAGCAGAACTATAATCTACATTGTTTGCATTAAATACCTGATAGTACATATAGGTTCCGGTAAGCCAGGTATCTGACATTCCTTTAGGGAATAATGTCCAAGGAAGATCGAACACCTTTAAGGAACCAGTTACGGCAAGAACAACACAGGTACAAATTACATTACGAAGAAGTGGTAGGGAGATGTATTTTACCTGTTGGTAAGGTGTTGCACCATCAATTGCTGCAGCTTCGTATAACTCAGAGGAAATATTATTTAATCCAGTTACAAGGATGATAAAATAAAACCCGACGTATTGCCACATAACCGGAATAAACATAGTAAATAAAGCATAAGGTTTTCTTTTAAAATCGATTAAGTCTGTTGCACCAAAAAACTCGCGTAGTTGGTTGAGCATTCCCTTATCATAGAGAACAATAAGCCATATTAATAATCCAAGTGCAGTGGCCGATATTACAATAGGGAAGAAATAAACGACCCTGAAAAACTTCGCACCATGGGAGATACGGTCAGTAAGAATGGAAAGTAAAAGAGCAATACCTACCTGACCAAAGACTGTTACAAATAGCATAATCAGAGTATTTTTTAGAGCTATCTGCATATTTTCATCTTTTACTAGAGTAGTATAATTACTATACCATGGATCCTGCCAACCCTTTGCTGCAGAACCAAGCCCGCTAATTTCCTGAAAGCTGTTAATGATATTCTGTATAAAAGGATAATATAAGAATACGATAATAAAGGCGAATGCTGGTGCGAGGAAGAAAATTATCGGTTTTTTGTTTTTATAGATATGAGCTGTCATAGTTTCTCCTCTCTTAAAATAAGGCCAGAGAAAGTGCATTTCTCCGGCCTCAATTTTTTTTCTAATAAGTGGGTCTGTACAGACACCTCTTATTCATGACAAAGAAAAGTCTCGAATATTCTTTTATTTGTATGATTATTGAGCAGCTATTAAATCTAAAACGCTTTGTATTGCTTCTGAAATATCGGCTTTACCAGTTACTAAGTTAGGCATTCCATCAAAAACAGGAACCCTGCACTCTCTTGGAACCTGATCTTCTACAGCGCTTGCCATTCCAGTAGCGCCTTTTACATACTTAAGGCCATCTTTAGCAAGAGATGATAATGTAGATTCATCTACTGTAGGACCATTCTTTAATGCTGTAGCTGATACTTGTGCGAAATTAGAAACTAACTCATCACTTGTCATGAAAGTAATAAAATCAACAGCAGCAGCACGTTTATCTGGATCTTCCCAAGCTTTCTTTGAGATAAAATATCCACTAGATAATCCACCGATGATATCAGTAGTCTTTCTGTCGCCCTTTCCTGGAACATAAGTAACAGTAAAGTTATCAATATCGCTTGTTAAACCTTCGATTCCACCAACTTTCCAAGAACCATCGATTAAGAATGCTGCTTTATTATCAATAAATAACTGAACAGTTTCATCGTCAGTACCTGTTAAAGTATTTTCTGGGAAATAACCTTTTTCATAAAGCATCTTAATATCGTTAAGACCGTTAACCCATGCCTGTCCCTGAGTATCAGTTGTGTTTTTTGGAAGAACATTATGTGTTGATGGTGATAAGAAATTGTAAATAGAGAACTCAAACCAGTAGTGAGGTACAGTTGCTAAAGAAACAGCGATAGGAGCATAACCTGCATCTTTAATCTTCTGACAAGTCTCAAGGAACTGATCCCATGTAGTGTTAGCATCTGGAATCTGAACACCAGCAGCTTTACATACTTCTTTGTTTACAAACATACCTTCCCAGTAACCATTTACAGGAACGGAATAGTT
This sequence comes from Lachnoclostridium phytofermentans, assembly GCA_003526525.1. GTDB lineage: Bacteria > Bacillota > Clostridia > Lachnospirales > Lachnospiraceae > Lachnoclostridium. The sequence continues at coordinate 13,012 of DPVV01000374.1, forward strand.
CTTTCCATCAACAGGAGAAGCGCCTAGCATACCATCTTTCATATTCGATGCATAGTCAGGGTAAGATTGACGAATTTCATCGATAGAAACTACTTTACCTGCTTGAACGAAGGCATTGGAATCCACACCGTTAAAGAAGAATAATACATCTGGTTCAGACCCTGTTTCGAAGTCTGTTAAAACTCTTGCTTTAAAAGTTTCATCAGAAGTTGATGAGGAATCATTTACTTTGTTTCCAGTTGTTTTTTCCCAATTAGCAACAGCGTCTTGGTAGTTTTGAGCATTGCCATCGTTTCCGGCATATGTAGTAGTAACATTTAATGTAACTTTCTTAGGTGCAGCAGTAGGAGCCGTTGTAGCAGTAGCTTTATTAGAGCTATTGTCGTTATTACTACTAGGGTTATTAGTAGCTGGATCCTCTTTTTTAGCGCAGGCAGCCATAGATACTACCATTGTAAGAGTTAACAGTAACGCAAGTAATTTTTTCATAAAATAACCTCCCGTGAAATTTTTAGATGCTTTTATCATCTGATACCATCATACCTTAAGAATGGGGAAAGGTTAATGTTTTGAATTGTTATTATTTGTCTGAGTTTGTTTTGTTTAATTTGACGATAATTGTACTTACCGTAGAACCGTCTTTGTCACTTTTGATGGATAATCCGCAATCACTCCCGTAAATAATCTTTAGACGTCGGTTCACATTACGAATACCAAGACTTGTGGAGCGCTCATTCTCTGCGTCGTAATCATCACTTAATAAGGCATCTATTCTCTCTTTGTCTCTCACCGTTAATTCTCCTTGATTTCTAACCTCGATAAATAATTTATCCTCCTCGGAAAAGATATGAAGAGTAACCACGCCTTGGTTTTGTGCGTTCATCCCATGCTCGACAGCATTTTCAATAATTGGCTGAATAATAAGCCTAGGTACTGGAACTTGTAATAAACTCTCATCAATTTCCTTGACAACTTGAAACCGTTCACCAAGCCTTGTAGAAATGATAAAGAAGTAAGCATCTGCATAGGAAAGTTCTTCTGCAAGCGGGATATGCTGTTGGTGTTTTCGATTCATTGTAGCGCCTAGAATGGTTGACAAGGCCTCAATCATACCACTTACTTTATAATTTTCCATAAGTCTTGCTTCCCAGTTTATGATTTCTAAGGTATTGTTTAAAAAGTGAGGATTTATTTGTGATTGCAATGCCATGATCCTTGCATCCTTTAGAGCTAGCTCTTCCAGATAAATTTGCTCAAACTGATACTTAAGTTTTAGGGACATTGAGTTAAATGCTTCGCTAAGGAAAGAAAATTCTTGACTACCTTCTATTATTTGAATTTGAGTTCCATAATCTCCGTCTTCAATTTTATGAGATGCTGATATTAGTTGGACTATCGGTTTTGTTATCTTTCGATGGAAGAATCGAAATACAATGAGCGCGAATGCAATCAGCAAAGGAATCGATAAAGTAACGATGTATCTTAATGCATCCATCTCATAGAGTATGACTTCACTGTCCAATTTTGCTACGAAAGTCAGTACATCTTGATTGTACTTTAGTGTTTTGTATACATAAGACCCTTTTTCATTTTTATAGTAGACGCTTTGATTGGTAATGTCATCATAACGGGTCAGATATTCATTTTCTTTGGAACCCCATAGAAAACTTCCATTTTTATAGATGGTACCTGCTTCGTATCCCCAGATGGTACTAATGCTTTCAAAGACAGTCTCATTATTTAGTTCCATTGCAATAACTGCATATGGCTCAAAATTTGGTGTCATAAGATTTCTTACCATGTAAACACGATCATCAAATGGAAGGAACTTAACTTTAGTATCTAAATCTTTTGAGATTTCGATAACCTTGGCTAAAACATTACGTTTGAAATACTGGACGTTGGAATATGTAGATTTATATTTGTTGCTGTATGTATAATAAACATCGTTCGGGTTATCTGTAAATATTAGCATAGTACTTAGTAAGCGATCATCGAATTTATATTGTTGTGTTAAAAATAAGGTTACCTTTTCGTATAGCACTAGATAGTTATTATCAAGAAGATATTGATTATATCTTTCCCGAATGGTTGGAAGATAGGAAGCATTTTTCGATGCAATAATCGAATCTTGCATCCTTGAAAGGCAAATTTCTACCGCTTTTTCTGTGGAGTTTACAATCGTTTGCTCTGTCTGTTGATTTAAGTTATGATAAACAAATTCTATAACGATAATTGTTAGTAATGTAAACGGTAATACCCAACATAAGATTAGAGTACGCATCATACTCCATTTTAGAGAAACTTCATTGTTTGACTTAATATGTATTTTCATCATTACCCCCATCTGTTAACAAAAAAGACAATAAAAGCAGAAATCCCAAACATATAGAATTTCTGCTTTTTATTTATCATGGTACTTACAACTATTATACCATGATACTTAAATTATTTCGATTTATAATTTTATAATGTTTACTATGTTAAGTGGGCACTTAACAAAATCTCTCCGAGGGATGTGCACTCACCCTGCGGGCAAAGTGACTTCGCCTCCAAGTTGGAGGGTATCCTGTGCCCAAGAGAGAGGAGGACACAGGGGAACGAAGATAGTATATTAAGGCTCTGGTGTGAGTCCTAAGAAGTCTTCATAAAGAGAGATTATTTTACGAGCTGTTTTTATGGAACTCATTTCACAAAAGATTCGAAGTAATGGTTCAGTTCCTGAGAATCTTGCTACAACCCAACCACCGTTCTTAAAATATACTTTACTTCCATCAAGATAAGAAACATGATCTATTTCTGTTGGGAAAATAGGAAGTTTTTTATCTTCCATTAATACTTTATAGATTTCATCCTTCTTATCTTGACTAAAATGATAGTTTGCTTCCTCCATCTCAATCGAACCAAATTCTTGTTCAATATCTCTATAGATTTCGGATAATCTTTTTCCGGTAATTGCAATCATTTCTACCAAAAGAGCAGCAGCATATACGCCATCTTTTCCTTTGATATGACCTCGGACAGTAAGACCGCCTGAGGACTCTCCCCCGATGATTGCATTTGTGGCATTCATTTTAGCAGAGATATGCTTAAAGCCAACAGGAACTTCATAGCATTCTTGACCAAATTTTTTCGCTACCTTATCAAGCATATGAGTAGTAGCGATATTTCTTACGACTGGACCTTCCCAGCCTCTGTACTTTACAAGATAATAATAAAGTAGTACAAGAATATCGTTTGGATGTAGAAAATGTCCAGTATCATCAATCACGCCGATACGGTCTGCATCACCATCTGTTGCAATACCGATATCACATTTACGATCAATGACAGCACGCTGTAAGGAGTGAAGAGTAGCAGCGGAAGGTGAAGGAAGCTTACCACCAAAAAGTGTATCATGTCGGTCATGAATCGTGTAAACTTCACAACGTGCAGTATGAAAAATTGTGGTTAGAGAAGTTTCACTAACACCATACATTGGGTCGATAACTATTTTTAAGCTTCTTTTTCGAATAGCATCCATATCCACAGTAGCAATAATATTATCAAGGTACTCATTCAAAGGATAGATTTCTTTAATAAGACCTTTTGAGATTGCCTCCTCATAGCCCATGTCGTTAACATCTTCCGCAGTTAAGTTGCTTATATAACTTTCCAAGTCTTGTGTTTGGAGTTCATCTGCATCTCTACCACCAGCAGAGAAAACCTTAATTCCGTTATAAATCGCAGGATTATGACTAGCGGTAATCATAAGTCCATATGGAAGATTATGTTTCATCACATAGAACATAATCAGCGGTGTAGGCGAAGACTTATTCACAAGAGAAGCGTGTATTCCTTCTTTTGCAAAGACAGTCGCTGCCCATTGCATAGCTTCTTTTGCCAGAAAGCGGCGGTCATAGCCTAATACAACTCCTATATCAGCAACACCTTCTGCTTTCATTTTATCGCAAAGACCTTTTGCGAGTAGCTGTATGTTTGACTTGGTGAAGTCATCTCCAATGATAGCACGCCAGCCCCCAGTACCAAATTTAATCATAATTATAACCATGCCTTTCCCTAGCCTGCAAACGATAGGCCGCAGGCACAATACTAGTAAAGTGAATTTAAATCCACTTTAAAAAACTTTTGTTTTTACACATGAAACATGCCCCCAAAGGCGATTCAACAATGCGTGACCAGTGTGAAGTTTTAGAATTTCTTGCAACATTTTTGGCGCTTTAGAAATTCTCTTCACATTTTAAATCATGTTTGTTTTAGTAGGCCAGAAGTTTGTGCCGAGGATTACGCAGGCACAAACTTCTGTGTGAAAGAACTTTGTTCTTTCACACTCCCATCACAATACGAACATGGTGCGTGGTATTTGGCTCCTGAACCGGAAGTCTTTCTACCAATTTTCCATCAAGATAGATTTCTTTAACGCCCTTCATAACTCCATCTGGATTTTCGACAGCAATCTCATAGACTGCACCTCTCCATTCTCTGGTTACATGAAAGCTGTCCCATGAGCCTGGAATGCAAGGATTAATCTCTAAATAGTCAAATTGAGGCTTAATACCGAGCATATATCTAGTGGCACTAAAATATGCCCAACCGCCGGTCCCAGTCATAAATGGGTGTCTTGCACGGCCGAAAGCAGTGTGATCCCTACCCATAATAAATTGGCAATAAGAATATGGTTCTGCTTCACGAATCTCGATTTTATCATTTTGATAATATGGGCAAAGTGCATTATAAAATTCCATTGCTCTGTCACCACGACCAAGTTCACACTCTGCTGCCCATGCCCATGGATTTGGGTGACTAAAAATTGCTCCATTTTCTTTTAAGCCAGGATAAACACGAGTTACAAAACCAATATCATCATCTGGCACTGTATAGGAAGGTGCATTTAGTAAAATTCCATATGGAGTATATAAATGCTGATATACACTATCCATAGCTTTGAGGCCTTTTTCATTGGTAGCAGCACCGGATAATACAGCCCAAGAGTTAGATTCTAAGTGAATCTTACCTTCTTTATCATTTATTGTACCAATTTTTTTACCGTTTTTCGTTATACCACGGATGAACCATTCCTGATCCCATAGTTCTTTGTTACATACTTCTTTGACATGATCAGCTAAAGCCGTGTATTTTTGTACATCCTCTTCACGATTTAAAAATTTCGCAAGAGAGATAAAATTATTAAGAGCCCAGTAGTGTAAGAAAGAAACCATTGCACTTTCTCCACCACCAAGGTTTAGACAGTCGTTCCAATCGGCGCGAAGTCCTTTGCAGATACCGGTTGCTCCAACTTGCTTTGAAGAAAAATCTAAGATTTTGGTTAGATGTTCATATACAGTCCCCTCACCACCATCTGCGTAAGTAATCACTTCGTCTGCTAATTCAAATTCTCCGGTCTCTTTTATGTATTCTACAACAGAGGATACGAGCCATAATGCATCATCAGAGCAAGCATCTTTGATACCATGAACGATGCTGTTTTTATCCGGAGATGGAACTACGGTTGGTGATTTGAAAGGTTTTTTATCTTCATCTTTCACAAACCATTCTGGTTGGAATAAGTGAAGTCCATAACCATCGGACACAAGACCTTGCATTAACTCACGAATACGCTGTTTACATTTTTCTGGATTAGAATGAGGTATTGTCATGGAATCTTGTGCAGTATCTCGGTATCCAAGACCTGTTCTTCCACCAACTTCAATAAAGGAAGCAAAGCGAGAGAACATAACATTAATTTCAGCTTGGTATAAAGTCCATGTATTAATTAAAGTATTCATTCCCTCATTTGGAGTTTGAATCTGTAATTTACTTTGTTTTTCATTCCAGAAAGTCTTTAAGTCATGATAAACTTGATCGACTGCGGATAAATTACTATATTTTTCGCGAATACGCTTGCCAGCACTACGATTCCCTTCACCTAACATATAAACAATTCGTATTGTTTCGTTTGGCTGAATAACAAAATTATGTTGAAGAGAACCACAGTGATTATTTCCAAGTTCGGTACTACCACTTAATTCACCATTCATAACTCCGATTGGATTAGTTTCTGTATGATAAAGACCAAGGAATTTATCACGGAGACATTCATAACCATCTGGTGCTAAGGTTGAGGTAAAGTATTGATAACCAAATTCTTCATAGAATAAGTCATGCTCTATAATGCCATCTTCATAGGAAGAACCAGCACAGTAAAGGCTCATTTGGAAGTTCTGATTATCTATCATAATATGATGAAAAGAAAATTCACAATATGTAAATAGGCTAATATTTCTTGGTTTGGAATCGTTATTCGTAACTGTTACATCCCAAAGTTCCACATCTTCATCGATTGGTACAACAAGTGTTTGTGTCGCCTTTAATTTTTGATAATCACATTCGTAGACGGAGTAGGACATTCCATGACGGCAGGTATACTTAGCTTCATCTAATGGCTTACCTACTGGTTGCCATGAAACACTCCAGTAATCCTTCGTCTCATTGTCCCTAAGGTATACATAATGCCCTGGGCGATCCATTGGTACACTATTTCCGCGAAATCTTGTAACACGGTGGTATTCTGGTGATTTATAAAACATGTAGCCACCTGCGGTTTGATTTACAACCACACAAGTGTCTTTAACCCCTAGATAATTGGTCCATGAGGTTGGAAGGTCAACGCGGTCGATGACATACTCTTTTTTTTCTTGATCAAAATGTCCGTATTGCATACATGCCTCCTTTAAAGATTTAGATAACAAGTGCGTTTTTTGCACCGCTAATCTGATTATCGGAACAAATCCTGTTCCAACAAATAGGCAATACCAGATTAAAACCGTTTCTCGGATATAACTTTCTATTACCCTACTTGTATATTAGCACATTACAGGGATTAATCGATATTGTAATCTTGCTCTTTCTTGTATCGTTTTGTCGACTTCATAAGCGGGGAGAAATAGGGCAAAACAAGCCATATTTTACAATAAAAAAATACAACAAATAGCACGCTACCACAATAAGGATAGCGTGCCGTTGTTGTGCGCTAATCATCGCACAATCTTTGTATCTATAGTGGATGAAAAATAGAATAATAACCTTTAGTTTAACTCAGATACTATCTTCTTAAGAGCTAAAAGAGCATCTTCTGGAAGTTTATCATATCCGCCTTTCATGCTTTCTCTACTCTCAACAAATTTAACACGGTCTAGCATTCTAGCTTTTAACTGATCTTTATATTCTGGGTCATCTAGATTTGGAATAAATCCGTTCCACTCAAAGATTTCAATATCTTCAAAAGGCCCCCATTGTTTAAAATCAGCCTTACCTTCGACAACTGCTTCTATAACGCCAAGTGTATCTGCTGGTTTTACCTTTTTACCCATGAAGTCGCCAGTATTGATAATGTAACAATCTACGTTTCTTTCAGCTACTAACTTTTTGAATTTATCATAATCATTTGCTAAAGGATAAGTTCTAAATGGGTTAGCATATGGTTCCACTACTAATGCTTTAGGGTCAATACCTTCTGCTAATCTTTCTGCATTTGATCTTTTTGTTGCCAATGTTGCTCCCATAACAGAAGCAAGCGAAGCTCCTTTTAATTTTACTATTGGAGGGATAGTAGGATCTTTCATAATCCAGAAGATAGCATTTACGGGCTCTTCTATTTTATCAACACGGTTCGGTGACCATAATTTTGATTTAATGGCACGACCATTACCATTACGGATATCCTCCGTTACCAAAACTACTTTACCATCCTCATCAATGGTAGCGGAGCAGTTTTGAGCTGTTAATAGATATTTATTATCTTCGCAGTATGTAGGGTAGTCAGCAGTTTTATCAAAATAAGTTGGCTCCATCGCGATAGAGGATCCAGTCTCTGTATTGATAATAAATGCATCATCATGAAGTACGGTTATGTCATACTTACCATTATGTTTCGCATGCGTTATCGTAGATTTTCCTGATCCAGAAAGACCGAATACTGATGCTACATAAGATTTGCTATTCGGAAGGTTGTATCTTTTTTGACCACCATGGCAAGATGCATATCCATTTCGGTTAGCAACAGCCCATCCGATCGTGAGAGTTCCTTTTTTATGTTCTCCAAAGTATCTCATACCTAAGATTGCAGCACAGTTTTCAGCAGTGTTAAAATAGCATAAACACTTAGGATCATACTTAGGATTAGTGGTTCCGGTCCATTGCGGATTTGAGAAAATATAGATGTCCGGTTCGTTACCAATAGGTTTTGAATTTTTGTACATCCTTACATACTCATCTGACATGTATTGAAAGTTTAACATCCAGGAGTACATAATGTTTTCTTCACCTTCTGGAATTAGCAGATGGGCTTTTACCATAAATTCAGGATCTAAGCCTATGTAAACTTCTGCATGGTACATGGTATCCCATCTTGTATCATAAATGGCATCCATAACGATTTTGTCTAATTCCGCACAATCAACATTTGGCTCACCAGCGATTCTTCTTGCAGCAGCATAACGTCCTGTAATAGAGCCGTCATTAAATAAGAGCACTTTTGAGTCTTTCTCTAGACCAAATTCTTCTCCTCTGTATACTGGCATATCAGTTACCACAGTACCAGGAGAATTTTTCGCAAGCTCGTAGGCTTCCTTTAGGGTGTTGACTTTCACAACATTGTTGCCATAAAAAGCGGCTTCAATAATTGAGCGAGTTTTTGTAAATCCTGGTTTTCCAACACCGATTTCGTCGCGCTTATAATACGCTTTTGTTGACATGATTGATTTCCTCCTATGAATTATGATATATCTAATATATTTGCTGCTCACCGGAAGCGAAAGAATGCTTCTACTGGCAGAAAATAAATTGATCAAACGAACAATATGGAAACCCTTAAAACGGGAACACTTGTGACGATATTATCAATTTCTACCAATTTAAGTATAGATTTATTGCATGTAAATGTCAATATTTATATCAAATATTTAACAAACTTATAAGATTAGACAAAATTAATGTAATAAATTCATAAAAACAGGCCTAAAGTTAGTATTTGCTATGTTAAAAATGCAACAAATTTGAAAATATCAAAGAGATGATAGCTGCTAATTACTGCATGATACGAGTTATAGTAAAAGCAAGAGAATTTTTTGGTGCTACAATGAATGACGGAGCACAAAAAATTTCTTGCTTTCACGTTCTTATAATATAGCCTTACAGAAGATGTCCCCCGCTTCTTAGCGAAGAGGGTTCCGAGTATCCGCTTCGTGAAGCGGTACAATTTGCTTATTCTTTATAGAAATAATTTAGGGCTATAGTGGTGAGTAAAAAATTTTTATTTTTTTTCAGAATTAGATCCAGTTTTTTCTGTCAGCCAGTTTTTTAAATATTTTTCTATGATATCATATGGCGCTGGTCCAAAATCCAATAAGAAGGTATGAAAATCTTTTAGACGGAAATTCTCCTGCAATGTGGATTTTGCTAGACTTTTTAGCTCCATTATTTCAATATAGCCCACACAGTAAGGAAGATAAATGCCTGGCTCACCAAGAATGGAATTATAGATTCCCTCAGCATCTTCCGGAGAGGATACGTAATTACTCCAAAAATCTATAGTTTCCTCTTTCGTCCATTCTTCATAGTGTATACCGATATCTGTTAGAGAGTATAAGCAATGTACGGCTATCATATTTGCTTTTAGGAAGTCAGAAAGATTCTGACTTAGTCCAGCTATACCATAGGAATAGCATTCCACATAGGTAGCCCAGCCCTCATCGTAACCAGTTACATTAATAACACTACGTATTGGATGTTTATTAAGTTTCCTAAAATACACATTTTGATAGAGATGACCTGGATAACCTTCATGTGCTATCGTTGGGAACAACTTTGTCATATCAAAGTTTGGATTATCATTAATGTAGATACAATTTTCCGTATAAAAGTCAATCGGTGGTACTAAGTACATTGCTGGACTAAGATGATTTTCTAAGGAATCAGGAACATACTTTACGGTATAATTAACGCTATCCAAAACAGGAAAATCCTTAGTAATTTGAGCCGCGAGGTACTCCATTGTAGCATTCGGTTCTGTTTCTGGGAAGGTAATATTTATATATTGGTCATAAAGGGTTGGATCTTTGATACTTAGTGTGGTAATGGTAGATAAGCAACGGTTTAGTAAGGCTTTTAAGCTCCTTTTCATCTCTGGAATTGTTTTTGATGAACCAGTGGATGACTGAACTTTTAACTCATAATATTCTTTTCCGCCCTCGAAACCGCAAAGTCCGTTTTCATTTTTTGAACTACCTTTTAAAGAAATCAATGTATCAATTAAGCTATGATAGGCAGGAATCACGGAAGTTAAAATTGCAGCTTTATTCTTCTCTTCAAAATCACTTTTTTCCTTATCTGTTAAATCTGGAATGATTTCCATTCTTTCCTTAAATGATGTGATTAAGAAGTTATCTTCAGGGCTTTTAATAAAATCTTGACACTGAGCGATTATGTCATCCGCAATGTCATCCGTCATAAAATAACCTTTTTGGGATTTTTCTTTCTCAAATTCTTCAAGGGATGTAAAATAATCATCTACGCAATTCAGAAGTTTAATATATGTAGTAATGTCGTCTTTCGAGTAAAAGGCATATTCCGCAAAAAGAATTGGTAACTGCGCTTGCAGGCCAGTCGTTGGACCAAGCTGTTCTACAAGATATGGGTAAGTACCTATAGCAAGATTTTTGGAAAATACGTCATTTAGAATCTCATAAGTAATCTGATCTTCTTTCGTAAGCCAATCGTAATTAAACTCTTGTAATTTGTTTCTGTTGTTTTCTGCATCAATTATATCCTTCTTCATCTGATCTATGGAAAACGTACCCAGCGTCGGTTTGATATTTTTTATACCGTAGTTTTCAGGGTTTGCCAAAGTGTAATGAAGTGATAGGGAGTCACTTGTAACCTGATCTTTAAATAACTTATCAAGAAAAGTATGATAACTTTTCTGTATGTCTTCTTGCGTTTTTTCCTTACATCCAACCAGACTTATGACTAGAATAAGGCTTAGAAATAAGGCAAATAATCTGTTTAATTTTTTCATAAAGCTCCTCCATTCTGTCGCAATCCCTCGAATTTGGGCGACAGCACAAATTCGTATATCCTACAAATTCATTACTAAGTTTAAGATTAGTGGAAGTTTTTTTACATTATCTATTACAATTTAATACCATTTATGGAGGTGTAGTGAAACGGTAAAATTTTTTATCTTATTCCTAAGGCTTAGCACGAAGCAGAACGTATAGTTTAATGTATGTAAAATAGTTTGGTTACATAACCAGTTCTAGGAATTTTGAGCGAACCAGTTAAGTTTTTATAAAAATATCCGAAATACATGATAGTAATGAAGGCATATTAACGTATTTCGTTATAACGAAGTAAAGTGAGAGTGTATTGAAAGATAATGTCTTTCAACTGAAAGAAATCACTTTCAACTACTGATTTTGATTCCGCTAAAGCGGGCAAGGGGAATAATCATGAATATGAATGGGATTTATGCAACTGGAAATCAACAAAAAAATCAAATAGAAGCGATTTCCAAAGAAGGTGCAAATCAGCCGACTTATGAAGTAGGTCAGATATTAGAAGGCATAGTCTTAGATGTTTCAGATCAGATTTTCATCAACTTTAGTGGACGAGAATGCAAGTTCTCGAAAGAAACAGTCCCAAATGCCAAGGAAGGCGAGATTAGGAAATTTAAGATAACGGATGTATCGAAGAATGGTATTGTGCTAAAGGAAGTTGGAAGTGCAGAGAAACAGGAGAACAAAAAAGAGGTAACTCTATTGTTTACTCAGGTTGATGCAGGAAAAGGAACGGTTTCTACACAGATGAGTGGAGAAACTTCGGTCAAAGATGAGGAGCAGGATCTTAAGCAGACTGCTACTTGTATGACCGAGGAAGATTATTACGAATTATCAGAAGAAGGATTTTCAATCGAGGATTTTGAACAAGAGCGTCTCGCACGAGCCTTAGAACGAATTAAAACACAGAAGGTAATAAGGGGAGAATCATTAGATGCTCAGAAAGAAATCATGAAAAGAACCAGGGAGATGGCTGAAAAGATTGCAAGAGCATGTATCCCTGATGAGGGTATGGCAAAGCAGATTGTTGACCGTTTATTAAATGCAGATTTGCCTGTAACAGTAGAGAATGTGGAGCAGATTGTCAATGCAATGAAGATTGCATCTTCATTAAAGATTGCATCTTCATCGAAGATTGCACCTTCAGGGAGTGGTCTAAGTGAAAACACGATGGCTTACCTGATACAACATAACCTTAAGCCAACCATTGAAAGTATCTATAAAGCAGAGCATAGCGGGAATATAGCACGGAAACAAGAAAATGAGGAAGCCTTTCGTGAGCTAGAAGGTGCAGTTAAACAGATTCTAAAAGAAGGAAATATTCCAGTAGAGGAAGAGTCTTTACAAGAAGCAAAGTGGCTATTTGAACGTAATTTACCAGTCACAAGTGATAATATACGATACAAAATGAATTTATCCTCGATTAAGCCAGAAGATCAAGAAAACATGGTACTTACCGGTGCAGTAAATGCATTAAAAGATGGTAAAGATCCAAGGCAAGGTGTACTCCTATCTACAGAGGAGGATAAGTTTAAGGATTTTATTGAAACTATCCATCAAATCTCAGAAGAAACGATAGATAAGGCTACCGCCTACTTAAGGATTGAGAAAGGTAGTAATCAAAGCCTTGATAAACTAAGTCTAAAGTTTCTTATGCAGGTACAAAATGGTGAGATAAAAAGTGATATTGAAGGAATAAACAACTTAAAGGTGAATGCTGATACAGGCGATATAGCCTCCATCACTGCGAAACGTCAGTTAGAGGAAATACGACTAAAGCTTACAGTAGAAGCTTCCTTAAAGCTATCTGCGAAAGGTATTTCTCTAGAAACAGAGAGTATAGCAAAAGTTGTTGAGGGATTAAAACAACTGGAAGAGGAATATTATGAAAAACTCGGACAAGAAGTTGGTATAGATGCTAGGTCCCAAATAGATTTGTTAAAGCAGACAGTATCAACAGTGGATACATTAAAGCAGTCGTCTGCAACCGTTCTTAGTTCCACCTTTACAATCAGACAACAGGTGTCGCTTAGTCGGTTATATGACACTAGTACGTTAGAGAGTGATCAGTTAAAAAATGCAAAGGAAGCCTATGAACATTTAATGACTTCACCACGCGCAGATATGGGGGATTCCATTAAAAAAGCATTTGGATCTGTAGATTCTCTTTTAAAAGAGATACAACTTGATACTACAACTGCGAATCAGAGAGCTGTTCGTATTCTAGGATATAACAACATAGAAATTACACAGGATAACGTCTTAGCTATGAAGGCATATGATGCTAAAGTGTCAGAAGTAATAGAAGGCTTAAAACCATCTGTTACAGCCTCCTTAATTAAAGATGGGGTTAACCCTCTAACTATGAACCTTGATGAGTTATCTAGCACATTAAAGGAACATTTAAAAGACAATGGAACAGACAGTACCGATGGGTTTGCAAAGTTTTTAGTAGAACTTGAGGCAAATGGAGAAATTAGCCCGCCAGAGCGTGAATCATACATTGGAATCTATCGTCTACTTCATCAGATACAGAAGTCCGATGGCGCTGCAATTGGTGCAATTGTTAAGGCGGGAGGGGAGTTGAACCTTAAAAATTTATTAACAGCAGTTCGTTCCTCAAAGCATGGTTCGATGGATGAACGGATTGATGATGATTTTGGAAAGCTAACAAAAGGGGCAGGGTATAGTAATTCGATAACCGCACAGATTGATGCTGCTTTCTATGGAGAAAAGTTGGTTCGGGAAATTCAAAAAGAGATTACTCCAAGTGCATTAAAGGAAGTAATGTCCATGTCGAATACATCTGTCTATGATAGTACCTTAGAGGAACTATCAGAAAAACTATCGAAAGTGAATGGGCAGGACTCTCAAAATAAGACACAGAATAGTCTAGAGTCTGAGAAATTTATGGAGGAATCCCTTAACAAGAAGGATCTACTTCAAAAGGCCGATTTGTATGAGAGTGACCGATTAGAACAAATACGAGAAATATCCAACAACAGCAGTGATGAGTTACGTTTCCTAAAAGATTATGGGTTGTCAAATAGTATTCATAATATTGTTGCTACAAAAGAACTTTTAAGCCAGAATGATAGTATTTACAAAAATGCATCTAGGCTACTTCAAAAGAAAAGCATAGAAGAGTTAAAGAAAGATCCTATTGATTGCATCGATAACAAAGAGAAACTTATTTCTTCGTTAGAGGAGTTTTACCATTCTCTTTCGGTAGCTTCCGATGAGGTTCTTATAGAACCAGATGTTACTGCAAATCAGGTATTAGAGATAAAGCAGTTAAAATCTATGATTCGGTTAAATCAAGGCTTAAATAAAAAAGAACATTATAATATTCCATTAATAACAGAAGATTCTATTACCAATATCAATTTAACGGTAATCCATGGGACAACGAATGAGGGAAAGGTGTACATATCTTATCCGTCAAATACGTTTGGAACGGTACAAGCGGAGCTATATGCAAGCGATGAAACTGCGAAATGCTTTATCACAGTAGAGGATAAAGCTGCTTTAGAAAACTTGAAAGAGAATCAGGAAATCTTGCTTGAAGCATTAAAAAATCAGGACATTTCGATTGCTTCGATAAACATTGGAATAAAGTCAAAAACTGCGCAGGGTTATCTTTATAAGAGCGGGAAGTTTTATAGGGAAGCACAGTTAGAATCTGCCTCGGAAAAGGTTAAGGATAATTCATTAACACCGGATGCAACAGAAAACAGATATGATACCGAAACGTTATATCTTGCAGCAAAAACAATCATACAGAGTTTTCAGAAACTAGAAGTTTCGAAAGAGAAGGAATAAGAAAGGATGCAGGTAAAGAGATGAGAATAAATCATAATATTTCAGCACTTCGCGGTAATAATCAATTAAAAATTAATAATAATGCATTAGATAAGAGTTTAGAGAGATTAAGTAGCGGATACCGAATTAATCGTGCTGCCGATGATGCAGCAGGACTTGCTATCTCAAGAAAAATGAAAACACAGATTGAAGGGTTAGAGCAATCTTCAAGAAATGCTTCTGACGGTGTGTCAGTTATTCAGACAGCAGAGGGTGCATTAAATGAGGTTAATGCAATGTTACAGCGAATGAGAGAACTTTCAGTGCAAGCTGCAAATGGTACCAACACTGCAGAAGATCGCTTGGC
>DPVV01000374.1:28404-35904 GCA_003526525.1 Lachnoclostridium phytofermentans
ACTGCAGAAGATCGCTTGGCAATTCAAAAAGAAATTAACCAGTTAAACAACGAAATTACTCGTATTTCAACAGACACTGAGTTCAATACAAAACCTTTATTAAATGGAAATTTAGATTGCCAGAGCTATTCCAATACCTCTGATGTGGAAATGATTTCTCTATCCGATAACGTAGATGCAAAAGACTATAATTTTATTATAAATCAAGATGCAAGACAAGCCGTTATGACAGGAATGCAATTAGGTGGACTTTCTGATCAAATTGCTGATGATCAGGCTGGTATTATTAATATTAATGGTACAGAAATAAAAATTAACGCTGGTGATACCATGGAGCAGGTATTTGAAAAGCTTCGTGAAGCCTGTGATACAATGAATATTAAGGTATTTGCTCAAATTGGTACATCAGGGGACCCAGACTTTGCTGGTTATGAGAGTGGACCGATTGACAATGGATCACTTGTATTTATGACAAAAGAATATGGTTCCAATCAGACGATTGAGATGCATTGTGATAACGATAAACTTAGTGGCCTATTTGGTATTAGCAGTGGTGGTGCTAAAGCTGTTGGTGTAGATGCAAAAGCGACGTTAGGAAATGGTTTTTCGTCCACTGCTACAGCTTCTTGTAGTGGTAACATTATTACGGTAACAGACGGTGACGGCTTTGAAATCAAATTTAAGGCTACTCCTGGAGCTGCTAAAACTACATTTACTGATCAAACGGTAAATAATGATGGGGCAAGTATAACAGATGGTGCTGGTTCTGATAATGTATGTATTACTGTTTTACAGGCTGGACCTATGGATCTTCAGATTGGTGCTAATGAAGGACAAACGATGGAAGTACGTATTCCTCGTGTAGATACTTATACTCTTGGAACGAATATTGTAAATGTTTGTACTCAGGATGGGGCTTCTAGTGCAATTTCGATTCTAGATAAAGCGATTACTATGGTAACTGATATTCGTGCTAAGCTTGGTGCTTATCAAAATCGTTTGGAGCATGCGATTGCAAACCTTGATGTTGGAGCTGAAAATATTACAGAGGCTTTATCTCGTATCGAAGATACTGATATGGCAAAAGAAATGTCGATATTTACTCAGAAAAACGTGTTAGTACAAGCAGGTACTGCTATGTTAGCACAAGCAAATGAGAGACCACAAAATATCCTATCCTTATTACAAGGCTAATACTTTAAAATCAATATGCAGTAATAATGGGAAACCAAGATTGGAGTGGCAATGAATAAGGATCGATTGCGAGAGTTCGCCGTTAGAGTCACACAAGCAAACCAAAGCCAACTAATTGTTATTCTCTATGACATTTTAGAGGCAGACTTAGAAAGTGCGACAGATGCAATTAACGCGAAGGATTATAAAATATACGAAAAAGAATTAAGACATGCAAGTCGTGTTATAAATCAACTCATGGGTGCCTTAGACTATCGTTATCCATTAGCATACGATTTACTAAGTCTATATTCTTACTTAAATAAAAAGCTGGTTTGTGCCCAAATGTCACGAAGTAATCAAGACTTTCCAGAGATACTTGATCTAATAAATGACTTAAGAGTTGGTTTTTTAGAAGTTAGTAAACAAGATAACTCAGGACCAATGATGCAAAATACACAGCAGATTTATGCAGGGTTAACTTATGGTAGGGGAACTTTAAATGAATCAAGTTTAAACCCAAGTGATATCCATCGTGGATTTAAGGCGTAAACCACACTAGCAAAGACAATGTTGCGAAGCTTTATTTTTTTGCTTGTGCTGTAATATAGGAATATAAAAACATTTACTTGACAATTGGGGTATTTAAGAATATACTTTACCCAATTTAATCAGTAATCCAAAAATAGAAAAAAACCGATGAGCAAGAGAAGTAGCTAGAGGAAGTCTTTACAGAGAGCCGTGGTTGGTGTGATACGGTAAGACAGAGGGTATCCTCGTAGAATTTAGTGAATGGACTTGTGAGGGTGGCTTGAAACCATAAGGAAGTAGACGCCAACGGGGACCCTGTCCGTTATCAGTAGGGTGTATATGATGGTATACAAAGAGAGTGGGTGCATTGCACCAAATTGGGTGGTATCGCAGAAGTATTAAGCTTTTGTCCCTTAGTCTAGGGGCAGAAGCTTTTTTTGTTTTAAGGAATTAACTCTACAATTACCTATAAATAAGAAAAGTAAGCCTTAAACTTCTCCATGTCACGAATTTTAAACTCTCTAAGGGATACTCATTTATCTTATGGGTTTTGCAAGCGTTTTTGCCTAGGCAAAGTATCTTCACCCTAAAGATAAAAGTATTCTCTTCTATACCTTGGATACTGATTTTTTGTTTTTAAAATATTAGATGCGTGTGCAGAAATGAGGTAAGGATGATGTGAATGAAAACAAAGATTTGTGGATTAAAGTCTCCTCGCGAGGTTGAAATTGTGAATAAGTACCCTCCGGATTATAAAAAGCCTTATTTTATAGCAGGAGGATTAACAGCGCAAAGTGTAAGCCTTTTGGATAGTAGGCTAAGACCTTACGGAGTTGATGTAAGCAGTGGAGTAGAAAGTATGGGACAAAAGGATGAAGAAAAAAAAAGAGAGTTTCTGCTTGCTGCTTCAAAAATAAGTTAGGCTTCTATGCAGAAATTAAAAGGGAAAAGATGTGCATTCACCTGTGGGTAGTTGTTATAAAGTGTCTTCGCATTCAAGAGTAGGCTTAGGCCTAGAGTGGTAAGTCACTTTATGAATATAAAAAGCAATAAATCACTTTGTGAATATAAAAAGTGTACGCGAGAATGGAGGAAAATATGAAAGAAGGAAGATTTCTTCAATATGGCGGTCAATATGTACCGGAGACCTTAATGAAAGCGGTTTTAGAGGTAGAAAAAGCATATGAGCATTATAAAAAGGATCCTGATTTTTGTAAGGAACTTGATACCTTATACCGCGAATATGCAGGAAGACCATCATTGTTATATTTCGCTAAGAAAATGACCGAGGATCTTTCAGGGGCGAAAATTTACTTAAAGCGAGAGGATCTAAATCATACAGGATCTCACAAGATTAATAATGTACTAGGTCAGGTATTATTAGCTAAAAAAATGGGTAAGACACGTGTCATAGCAGAAACAGGAGCTGGTCAACATGGTGTGGCAACAGCAACAGCTGCGGCACTTATGGGACTGGAATGTGAAATCTTTATGGGAAAAGAGGATACAGACAGACAAGCACTTAATGTCTATCGAATGGAGTTGCTAGGTGCTAAGGTGCATCCAGTAACCTCAGGAACTATGACCCTTAAGGATGCGGTAAACGAAACAATGGGTGAGTGGACGAAGAGAGTAGAGGACACCCATTATGTGTTAGGTTCTGTTATGGGACCTCATCCATTTCCAACGATTGTTCGAGATTTTCAGAAGGTGATCGGTAAGGAAATCAAAGAACAACTACAGGAAAGAGAAGGTAGGCTACCGGATGCAATCGTAGCCTGTGTTGGTGGAGGGAGTAATGCTATGGGAGCATTTTATGAATTCTTGAATGACCCTAGTGTAGCTTTATACGGTTGTGAAGCAGCAGGGCTTGGTGTGGATCATCCTAAAAATGCAGCAACCATCGCAAATGGAACAGAAGGTATTTTCCATGGAATGAAATCCTACTTTTGTCAGGATGAATATGGTCAGATTGCTCCTGTTTACTCTATTTCTGCTGGACTTGATTACCCTGGAATTGGACCGGAGCATGCAATGTTACATGATATTAAACGAGCAACCTATGTACCAGTTACGGATGATGAAGCGGTGGAGGCATTTGAATATCTCTCAAGGACAGAAGGGATTATACCTGCAATAGAAAGTGCTCATGCAGTTGCATATGCAAAGAAGTTAGCACCGACGATGAGAAAAGATAGTATTCTTGTGGTAAATATCTCTGGACGTGGAGATAAGGATGTCGCTGCGATTGCTAGATACAGGGGGGTGAAGTTATATGACTAGGATAGAACAAGCATTTACGAAGGGAAAAGCACTCATTACCTTTATTACAGGTGGAGATCCAGGAATTGAAGTTACAGAAGAATTAATAATTCAGATGGCTATGGGTGGAGCAGATCTAATTGAGATAGGGATCCCATTTTCTGATCCGATTGCAGAGGGACCTATTATACAGGAGGCAAATGAAAGAGCATTAAAGGCGGGAACAACCACAGACCTACTGTTTGATATGGTAGAAAGGGTAAGAAGCCAGGTTTTGGTACCTCTAGTATTTATGACTTATATAAACCCAATCTATACCTATGGTGCAGACCGATTTTTGAAGCGTTGCAAGGAGGCTGGAATCGATGGAGTAATTGTACCAGACCTTCCTTATGAAGAAAAGGAAGAACTACTTCCTCTTTGTAAATTGCATGGTATTACATTGATTTCCATGATAGCGCTAACCTCCAAAGAAAGAATTCAAACCATTGCAAAGGAAGCAGAAGGTTTCTTATACTGTGTTTCTTCTCTTGGGATAACCGGAGAAAGAACAGAGATAGGAAGCCAGGTGAATTGTATGATAGAAGAGGCGAGGAAAGTAGCCGATATTCCTTGTGTAGTTGGATTTGGAATTTCTACACCAGAACAAGCAAGAGAGATGGCAGAGATATCGGATGGTGTGATTGTCGGTAGTGCAATTGTAAATATTATAGCAAAGCATCAGAAGCAGTGTGTTCAGCCAGTAATTGATTTTATCAAAGTATTAAAGAACTCAATTTGTGAGTAAGTGGATAGCCATACTTGTCAAGGGGAAGTATCATGGTATATGATAGAACTTGACAGTATGGCTAATTTATATAATGGAAGTGTGATGATGTTACAGTAGGCTTTATATGACAGGAGTTTACTATATTGATGTACAGTATGCTATTTTTACTAAATTGAATTTACAGTACGCATTGTCATACAGGCAAGACGAAAAGCTGACGCAGAAATGAGGGTATAGATGAAACACTTAAAAAAGGATGTACATAAAAGATATGTAAGTTTGCTTGCAATCGCTTTATGGTTGATATTGTGGCAAGTAGCAAGCATAGTGATAAATAGTAATATATTAATTGCTTCCCCAATACAAGTAGTGACTACGATAGCGAAATTAATCTTTGAAAAAAGTTTTTGGTTTAGCATCTCGTCTTCTTTTCTAAAAATAAGTCTAGGATTTATTTTAGCGGTAGTAACCGGTGTATTATTATCACTTGGAGCTTATCATAATGTATTTTTAAAAGAATTTTTTACGGTTGCGATGAGAGTGATTAAATCCATTCCAGTTGCCTCTTTTGTAATTTTAGCACTTTTATGGGTGAGGGCTCGAAACCTATCGATACTAATTTCTTTTCTGATGGTTCTTCCTATTATCTATACGAATGTGTTAAAAGGGGTAGAATCAGCTGATCAAGAATTACTTGAAATGGCAGAAGTTTTTCATATGAGTGGATTTAGAAAACTAAAATTTATCTATCTTCCAGCTGTGATGCCATATTTTGTCTCTGCTTGTTCAGTAGGTTTGGGCTTTTGTTGGAAATCAGGGATTGCTGCGGAGGTAATTGGCTTACCCAAAAACTCAATTGGAGAGCAATTATATGAGGCCAAATTATATCTTATGACAAAAGAGATGTTTGCTTGGACTGTTGTGATTATAGGAATTAGTGTAGTATTTGAAAAGCTTATTCTTTTACTTATAAAAAAATTAAACCATGCTTTAACCAAAGAATTGTTGGAGAAATAGGGGTAGAAGTGCAATGATATTATGGGCGGTGTACAACCTTACTACTAATATGAAAGGTGTTAAAGCACCTTATTGGAGGATAAGATGAGTAGGAATGAAATTATCTTTGAGAATGTCTCTGTAAATTTTGGTGAAAAACAGGTTCTAAAGGATTTAAATCTTACGATAAAGCAAGGGGAAGTTATCGGTATCATGGGGGCTTCTGGTATTGGAAAAACAACATTTGCGAAAGTACTATTGGGATTATTAAAACCATCTACGGGAAAGGTAGTTGGATTGGAGAATAAAAAGTTTTCTGCTGTGTTCCAAGAAGACCGTTTATGCGAGGGGTTTGATGCAATCACAAATGTAAAGATGGTGTTACCAACTGATATAGGTACAGAACAAGTGGAGAAAGAGTTTTCAAAGGTTCATCTTACTGACTATAAAGGGAAATCTGTAAGTAAATTAAGCGGCGGTATGAAACGTAGGGTAGCCATTGTTAGAGCAGTAATGCGAAAGAGCGATGTGATTATTCTGGATGAACCTTTGAAAGGGCTGGATGAAATCTTAAAAGAACAAGTAATATCGTATCTTAAAGAATCATTATCTGGAAGGACAGTCATCCTTGTGACACATGATAAGTCGGATTTGGAAGCGCTACATGCAAAATTATTATTTCTTTCATAAATTCTTTGAGATAACTAGCAGTATCATAAAATAGGATATAAATTGTAAATAATGTTTGCTATAATAGGATAATTTTTCTAAAATAAAATTTAAGCCTTCATGGAATAACATGGGAATATAGGAAAGGGAGAGATTATGAAGCTTAATAAAAGAGTTTTAAAGATTTTAATGATAGTAACATTGTCAACAATTTTACTTGCTGCTTGTGGTAATAAAGAGAATGATATTTTAACTCCAGCAGTAACTGCAGAGCCTACAAATCAGGCAGAGGCGACACCTACAGTGGAACCTACACCAATACCTACAGAAACTGTGGCGACTCCTACTGTAACACCAATAACGTTAGTTGACCCAAAGGCAACTATTGACGGAACAACTTATAAGAGTGAAGGTTACGGATTTTCTATAACAATGCCAGAAAAGTGGGTTGTCCTAGAGCAAGGAGGAACCTATGATTATCTAAATGCCACTATGGGAAATGCCTATGAGAGTGGGGAAGCACTTAAGACAGCGATTGAAGCACAAGGGCTGAGCTATTTGTTCATGGCAACAAATTCTGAGATACAGAAAAATGGTGCTACCGATAACTTTATTGTACAAACAATACCTTCTGAATTACTTGGTGGACTTAGTTTAGAGTCTATGGTTGGAGAATTTGGTACTGCTACAAAGAACCAGTATAAGAACATGGGCGCCACTTGTGACATCACAGAGCCCGTAAAGACAACCAAGGATGGCATGGATTATTTCACTTTTGATATTGTAGCAAACCTTCCAACTGGTACGAATGTAAACGATACAGCTACTGTATATCAATCTATGATGTATTTTGAAAAAGATGGAACTGTTATGCAATTAGCAGGTACCGCCGTATCAAAAGAAAATTTAAAAATGATAAATAAAATATTTGATAGTATTGTGATTGAATAAGATATATGATATAAGAGAAAGATTATTTGAACTATATCTTATAGGTAATGATACTAAAACTGCATATGGTATATAAAATAATGATGCGGAAATAAATTTAATACACAGGAAGCCAGTAAATCTGGCTTCCTGTTTGCATCATTTAAGGT
>DPVV01000374.1:36056-37648 GCA_003526525.1 Lachnoclostridium phytofermentans
TTGCATCATTTAAGGTATTATGATACGTTAATTGGATAAAATATAAGAGGAAATGATGGTTTTGGAAGTAGTATGTGGGGAAAAGGTGCTAAATTCCTAAAAAATACTCTTCCAAGATGAAATAAGACATGCTATGATAGGAAGAAAATATTAAGCTTAAAGAATTAGGTGCTTTTAAATAGGAGGAAAAACAAATGCATATCACGTTAACCGGAAATCTCGGAAGCGGGAAATCTACGATTTGCAAGATTTTAGAAACGGAACATCATTATGAAATTTATTCTACGGGTAAGGTACAGCGTAAGCTGGCAGAAGATTTAGGAATCAGTGTACTTGAGATGAACCAACTCATGTGCAAGGACCACAAGTATGATAATATGATTGATGATACTACTGCAAAAATTAGTCGTGAGAATCCGGATAAGGCGATTGTATTTGATTCCAGATTGGCATGGAACTTTGTTGAAACATCATACAAAGTTTTTCTATCCGTTAGTCTTAATGTTGCGGCTGACCGCGTTTATGGGGATAATCGTGGTAATGTTGAAAAATATTCAAGCGTAGAAGATGCGAAACAGCAATTAAAACTTCGTGCTCAAACAGAGGATATTCGTTATAAAGATATTTATAATTTGGATTATTTTAATTTCTTAAATTATAATTTGATTTTAGACAGTACGTACTGTACACCAAAAGTTCTATCCAAGGTTATTTTAGAAGAAGCTCAAAAGTACAAGGAAAATGGCGAAAAGAAAGAAACAAAGATTTTAATGTCTCCAAAGCGTCTTGGGATAGAGGATGCTACAATGTCTGCAGATCCAGAGAAGCTTTATTTAGAAGGTGATATCGTTATTGAAAAAACAGAAGACGATTATAAGGTAATTCGTGGAATGGAACTTGTAAAGCAAGCAGCAGAAAAAGGAATTCCTTTTGTTTCGGTTACTTTATATTAAAGATATAATTTATTTTATTAGGATTAATTTTGTAAAATACTAACCTAGTTTTGGGTGTACTTCCATAACATTATTAGGCAGAATGCTTAACAGAAACTAACAAAAACTGAAAAGCCAGAGATATTAAGTATTCTAAAGGATGGGATATGTTACATGATATTTTTTGGCATAGATAAGAAGCTTCTACAGACAATAGTATCAGAATCAGCTAAGGATTAATGCGAGGTGATTGTTTGGAGAAGAGAGTGAAACTATCAAAAAATAAAAGAAAGTTACTTCTTACTTTTGGGACAATCATTGCTGTGTATGTAGGTTTAAAATACCTACTACCGCTGTTTGTTCCATTTTTATTTGCCTACTTTATCGCTTGGCTGTTACGACCAGTGGTAGGCTTTCTACATCGAAAATTAAAGATTCCTCTTGTGGTTGGTGGAGGTTTTGGTGTTCTTTTGTTATTACTAGTAATTTCAGTAATATTATGTTATCTTGGAAGAATTTTATTCAACCAAGTTCTATTATTTTTACGAAATATTCCGATTTACCAGCAATATTTTACGCAACAGGTGGAGATTTTTTGTGTTACGGGGGATAAGCTATTTGGTTTTAAGGATGGCTCATTAAAATTAGTAGTCAATGATT
>DPVV01000457.1 GCA_003526525.1 Lachnoclostridium phytofermentans
TATCAATGATATAAATTAAAATTGGATATATCTTTTAAAATCATTTATAATGCATTGAGGATTTAACACCCATGATTTCTTTGGAATTCATGATCTCCATATTTTTCATTAGAGAAGATTGTAGCAGAATTAATGCCACAATATATATGGTGTAGATGCAGTATGTCATGTCGGACTTTGTATGACAGAAAAAACAAATATTGATTATCAGGCTTAATATACTAATGGTTCTATAATAGATGTTGAGGTATGTGAAAAACGTTTCACTACCTCAGCATTTTTGTTTTATAATAAGAAAAACCTCCCAGTGCCAGTCAGACAACCAAATCACTAGGAGGTGCAGGCAATGCTGAGATTGGAAAATATCAATGTATCATCGTGAATCCTACACAACCTTCCATCGTTCAAATTTAACGCGATAATATTTTATCTCCCTTTAATCGAAATATTGCAGCACATAGAGTAGACACTAGTGGTGTGGTTACAATAATACCTACCGATCCTGCGATTCCCTGCATAATTTCAATTGCCATCATATCACTATTTAATATTTGAATCATCGGATAATCATATACCTGGAATAAAATCAATAAGTTAAACGCCGATCCGACAAATGCAAGTATCAATGTATTTGCCATTGTTCCCATGGCATCTCGTCCGATATTCATTCCAGAACGAAATATCTGCTTTTTGGATATGGACGGATTTTGCTCATAAACCTCATGCAGTGCAGATACAATGGACATGGAGGTATCCATCAATGCCCCAAGTGATGAAAGAAGAATACCACTAATCAGCAAACCGCTGATTTTCAATGGCGAGTCCGAAGCCCGTATTACTAGTTCCTCTGCCTCTGACATATTAAATCCGTTCATCGGTGTCAAAGTTGTTATAATCCACGCAAAAATTCCAGCTGCTATAACCCCTCCGACACATCCTAAGAGTGCACAAAATGTCTTCTTTGTATATCCTGTCAGCATCAGTAATGCACCTGCACTGGTATATGCAGCAATCAATATAGTAGCGAAAATCGGAGAAACTCCTTTTAGAACTAGAGGAATCAAAATATACCAAAGACTCAGCAAAGTAAACATCAGTCCAAGCAATGCTCGTGCTCCCTGCTTTCCGCCTACCAACATCATGAGTATAGCAAAAGCAATCATAGCTATAATTAATACGCTACTTCGATCATAATTTGGAATAGACACTACATACAGATCTCCTGTATCATTATAGTCCAGTCGTACAATAACCCGGGTCCCCAATTTTGCGTCCACATTATAATATGCATTTAAATAGTTAATCGCTTCCAGTACAGCTCCCTTATGTTTACCCGTAAGAACCGTTACTTCCAATTGCTGTTCTCCAATACGTCTTCCTTCTGTCCAAGTGTCTGGTGTTGCATTATCCCTTAATATATCTGTGACCTTTGCAACCGCAAACGTTCGTTTTTGAGCAGAAGATAGCGCAGCATCCGGATCCGGACGGTTTAAAATTAAAGCTGCGCCTATAAATACTAACAGCATTATCACTGCAGTTAAAATTCTCACCTTAAGGTTCTTTTTCATACCGTATTCCTCTCTGTTTACTAAAGTAAATACCTAACAAAGGAATACCACACTAAATTAGTGTGGTAGCCCTTCATTAATTAAGCCTTATACCTGTTTGCAATCTACTAGTTTACTTTGATTGTTTTGTTAAAGTTCTTCTTTTGACCATTCTCTAAAGTGACTACAACCGTTAACGTAACAGTTCCTTTCTTCTTAGCAGTAATGGTTCCATTACTGGATACAGTTGCAATAACCTTATCACTTACTTGATATGTTACCTTTACTTCTTCCTGACCAACCGGATCACCTTTTGTAAATGCAGCAACCCGTGCTAATTCCTCTGGAAGAGTTACCTTTACATTGATTTTTTTACCTTTTGCAACGGTAGATTCAACGGATACTATTACCCTGTCTACTAATGTAACTGCATCCTTTACCTTCTCTGTGCAAATAACAAAATCTCCTCCGCTTAGGGTAGAAAGTTTTATGGTACCATCTGCTGCTACAATTAATGGATTGTTTGGCATTTCTTCTAATGCACCGGTCTTAGCATTCTTATGGTAAATATATACCTTATCCCCTGCTGATAAGGAAAGTGTACCTTTTACAGGCACTGTAACTACCATACCTGCTGTTAAATTACCGTCTGTTCCTACAGAAAGTATTCCTACAGATTTTGCAGCTACTTTCGTATCTTTTTTCAAAGTAACCGCTATATTCATATCTTTTGAAACATACGTAACTTTCTTCAATTCAGATACAGGAATATCAACTGTGTAACCCTTTCCAATTACTACATTGATAGTAAGCTTCTGTCCAGATTTCTTTGCTAATAACAATGCATCTCTACTTAATATAATATTATTCACGTTTGCATCTTTAACAGTAGGAATGAACAAGTCGATTACTATACCTTTTTTAATCTGACTATCCTTTAAAATATCCTTTAATACTTCTTTACCTAATAAAATTATAATGCTCTTATTACCGTCTATTACTGCCTGTTTTAGGACTTCTTCGCTGATTTTTATTTTTACAATTGCTTTTCCACCCACAATGGTAACTTCT
>DPVV01000456.1 GCA_003526525.1 Lachnoclostridium phytofermentans
CTATCTAAATAACCCGCTAACTCTTTTTTGCTTCCACCACGAAGTAAATTTTCGATTTCCATAACAATATCCGGGACCTTGGATAAATCAAAATCGGCACGTTCCTCATCCGAAATGTAATGTACATTGCTTTTGCCTAATAAACTATAACTTAGAGCATTCATAGCCTCTCGATATGCTTCATGACAGTATCCTAACCTATCCACCATTCTACTGATTCCGATATCACAATACATGCCAAGGATTCTCTCTATACTTTGCATGATTTCACCGACAATAATATGGAGATATTTATCGAAGGTCGATTTCGTACCAATTAATAAGCTAATTACCCTTCCCTCGGTATAAAAGCTATTGTGTTTTATATACTTTTTTAAAATGATGTCAATGGAATGAACCAATTCCATATCGGTTCGGTTCTCACCTGAGTGATCACGTATTTTCACAGCCATCACAGTATAATAATATGATGTTTTACTATTTTGTATTAGTTCACATGCAACTGCTTGCTCCAATAACAATTCTTCTCTGGCCTGATTATCCCGCTCCCAACATTCATCGAGAAGCAACGGAACAACAAAACTTTGACTGTCTTTTAGAACTTTACTAAGAATATGAAATTCCTCAAATAAATGATCCAGCTTATCCTTAATTTCTAATAACTTCTGTGTTAAATCCGACATACTGATTGGTTTTAGCAGATAACTAATTACATTGTATTGTATCGCTTGTTGTGCGTAAGAAAAATCATCATAACCACTTAAAAATGCAATTTGTGTCGTAGGTCTTATTTCTCTTACTTGTCTTGCTAGTTCTATTCCTGATAAAAACGGCATGCGAATATCCGTTAATAACAAGTCAGGCTCTTCTTTTTCTACCATCTCTAAGGCTTCAATTCCATTACTCGCCTCACCCACTACTTGAAATCCGATGCTATTCCAGTCCATTTTACGAATGATAGCACTCCGTAATTCTTCTTCATCATCAGCTACTACTATGGTATACATAACATCCTCCTTAGTTTTCGGTTAGTCTATATAGTACTAAGTTTAGATTTAATCTTTATAGTAATTTTTAGTTCTATTCCATGCCATTTCTATGTATCAATCTATTTCAGATATATTGGGTATATTCATTGATGAAACGATATATAGCAGCTTCCTATTGCTGCTATATTATATGAAATCAAATTGAATTGAATTTACTTTTATCATATACTCCTCTTTCACATATGTCAACATGCATTATTATCTATGTGTTTTTCATATTTTAATTGTGCAATTTTACATATTAATAGTTTAACCCTCTCGCTTTTGTTCGAAAGAGTACCCATTTCGGCATCACATTATATAGTGGTGTTAGTAGATTCCTCCTGACGTGGCGATAAAATAGTGTAACATTACATGGTGAAGTGCTTAAGTATTTTGATACTATATAACGTCTATGCGCCCGTGTAGAAACACGTGGAATAATATGGTATAATATCCTAAAAAAATCAATACATTATGAATTCAGTTTAAATAAAAGAAAGGTAGGGCCTATTATGAAGACAAGATTAACTCATGTAAGAGCAAATGTTTCCGATTTACATAAAGCTATAGAATGGTATGAAAGTATGCTTGGATTTGAATGTACAGGGGCGGACATTAACGAAAGATGGGCATATGCAGATTTTGAGTGCGGCGAGGGTGCAACGTTTGCAATCATGGTAAGTGAACGGGGAAATTCTAGTGCAAGATTTAACTTTTTAGTTGATAATGTTGATGAACTATGGAAAAGTTTAAAAGACAAAGTAACTATTCTTCAACCGATTGAAACAATGCCATATGGTAACCGAAAATTTACTATTATTGACCCTGACGGAAATGAACTCGGTTTTGTTCAGGAAAAATATGTAGAGGGTAAATAGCATTACCGCCTTCGTCAATGACTAGATGAATGGCTAACGCTGCCATGATAAAGCTGCCTGGCTCTGCTTAGCAGCAATAGAGAGAGTACGAAAGTAACGAGTGCTTTCGTACTCTCTCTATGAAGGAACGAATTTCTTATGAATTCTATTTCAATTACAAACTTCTTATTAATCTATATTACTTATTATTCTTTTTCATTTATTCTGTTTCTTTTATTCTGTTTCTTTCTGTACTTCTTTTTTACCCCATACTTCTTTTGTTATCTCTAAATATATTTCATATGGCTCTAAAAAATCAGGTCTTGGTTTACGGATAAAACCCAATTTATCATACAGCTTCCAAGCTTTCTTATTCTCCGGGTTTGGATCAACATATGCCCTAGTAGCTAAATTTTGCTCAAAAACCTGAGTTATGGCAAATGATAACGCATAGCTTGCGATACCTTTTCCCTGTGCTTTTGGTAGTAGCTTAATATCTAGAGTTGCAAGATCATGTAGCATATCAATATCATAAAAGGTTTCACCACAGTATCCTAACTCATCTGTATAGATACTATAGTGCTTACGGAGCTCATGTTGATTTACTCTGCTAAGCCAGCGTTCTAAATCCTCTAGTTTAATACCTAATCCATTAGGAAAACCAACATAATGCATTACTTCTCCACTATTCCACAACTCCATAATATTTAATAAATCTTCTTTTTTCGTTTCTCTGATAATAATATCCAAGATAAATTCCTCCTAAATAATCAGGGAGGGTTATAGTATAGTAATCCCTCCTGTAGTTTTCTTTGTGATTACTATTGTTTTCTTCATCGAATTCACCCTTTCCCGTTTATTTGGCAAGGAATTTATTTCCGAACCTTACTATATTTTACTATAAAACAACAATTAAATCAAGAAATCCAGAATACAAGAAACCCAGCTAAAAATAAAATATGGAAATACAGAAAAAATAATCAATCCATATTTGATTTAAATACTGGGTATCAAGTCATCTTACCAAAATTCTCTTATTTGTACTGATTGTTTATAGAAACTTAACTTTATTTTTTCCAAATACATTCCTGTGTTATCTCATCTAAGGATGTAACTCCACACATTTCCATAACATCAATCAGTTCAGCACCGATTTTTTGAATATAGGATCTTACGCCATCATAGCCACCACCAAATACAGCAGTAACAAATGGTCTTGCGATTATAGCCGCGTCTGCACCAAGAGCCAAAGACTTGAATAAATCAGCTCCAGAACGAATACCTCCATCTACGAATATTGTCATCTTTCCTTTAAACTCTTTCGCTATTTCTTCTAGAACTTCAGCAGTAGATGGACATTGGTCAAGTACTCGTCCGCCATGATTTGACACAAGAATGCCTGAGGCTCCAGCTTCTAAAGCTTTTTCAGCACCTTTTACAGTCATAACGCCTTTCACAATAAATGGTAGATTTATCTCCTGAATTATCTCTCGTAGCTCTTCGACTGATTTTCTTCCTGCTGGCGGTTGCATATTTTTTAAGAATGGTAATCCGGCAGCATCCACATCCATGGCAACAGCAAATGCATTACTATTCTTAATAAGTTGAGATTTTTCCTTTATAGTATCTATGTTCCATGGCTTTACGGTAGGTATCCCTAAACCATCTACTAATTTGATACAGTCTGTAGCAGCCTTCATAACCTCAGGATTAACACCATCTCCTGTAAAAGCTGCGATTCCAGCATCTGCACAAGCCTTAACCAATACTTCATTATAAGTAAGATCATTGTAGGAATCCCCATAATGGAGGTTAATAGCACCTACAGGACCTGCAAAGAATGGATAAGCAAATTCTTTTCCATAAATAGTCCTTTTCGTATCTATGTTGGATGCTGCTACAAGCGTATCCATGTTCAAACGAATTTCTTTCCATTTATCATAATTTCTTATGGCTGTGTCACCAATCCCTTTTGCACCTGGTCCAGGTATTTGATTTCTGCATGCTCTTCCATTACATTCAGGACACGCTTTACAATATGGACCTATGTTCTTCTTTGCATTTTCTATGATTTCTGTGTATGACATTGTAGTATTCATCTCTTTACTCTCCTTTGTACTAAATAAAGTAATAAATCGTA
>DPVV01000197.1 GCA_003526525.1 Lachnoclostridium phytofermentans
GACGTGCTACGAAAATTAGTGCGATAGAAGCAATGAAGACAGAAGGCTAATAGGTTGGCTATTTGCTAAAAAGTAATAGATAATCTAGTTAACTAATTACTTAGAAGTAAAAGATAATCCGAAAGCTAAATGGTTATTGCTTAAAAAGATATGGATAAACTTAAAACGCGTAGCAATATTGTTGTATTATTGCTGCGCGTTTTTGTTGACTATAGACTAAGATGATTGGGCGATAAGTATCAATTTACAGGATAATACATAGAAATAAAAGAATATACCCTTGTCTCACTTATTTAAATGGTATATAATTCATGACATGGAAGTATAAAGATTAGCATCTTTATAAAGATTAAGCATCTTAAAAAAGATTAGCATCTTTATATAGATTAGTATTTTTAAAAAGATTTGTATCTTTATAAAGATTAACCTCTTTATGAAGATTAAAACTCTTTATGAAGAGTTAACTTCTTTGTGAAGAGTTAACTTCTTTGCGAAGAGTTAACTTCTTATGAGATTTATTATACTAGTAAAAAGAGAAGCTTAAGACAATAATTTCTTCGAGGTACTGCTTCTTAAAGAATTAGAAAGGCAAAAAAATCTATGCACAAAAGTAAGACGAAAAAAATAGCACTCTATGGGATGTTGATTGCACTTGCCTTTATTTTAAGTTACATTGAAAATCTGATATCGATTCCAAGTCCGATACCTGGTATAAAGCTTGGTTTAGCTAACATTGTTGTATTAATAGGGTTATATGCACTCGGGGTGAAAGCTGCATTTAGTTTATCCGTAGTGAGAGTACTTTTAGTAAGTTTGACCTTTGGTAATATGTCGATGTTTTGGTTTAGTCTGGCAGGAGCTTTCCTAAGTCTTATCACCATGATTTGTCTTAAGAAGATAAAAGGATTTAGTATGATTGGTGTCTCGATTGCAGGCGGTGTTGCCCATAATGTAGGCCAGATTATAGTAGCTATGTATGTGCTAGGAAAACGTATTGTATTTCAACTTCCATTCCTACTGATTGGAGGAATTGCAATGGGAACGGTGATTGGAATTGTTGGAGCGATAGTTTGGAAAAAATTATCAAAAGCTTTGAATCAATGGTAGGAACACAGTGAAATAAGGTTAATTGGTATTGGTAATTTATAGGGACTGCAAAGCAATTACCTATAAATAAAGAAAAGGGCATTACATGTCAGAGGAAAAAATATCAGTACAGGAGAATAAGAAGATGGCTACGATTCGGGACATTTCGTTAAAATGTGGGGTATCGGTTTCTACAGTTAGTAAGGTATTAAATGGATACCGAGAAATAGGAGAAGAAACTTCGAAGGCAGTTATGAAAACAGCAGAGGAACTTGGTTATGTTCCAAACTCTTATGCTAGACAACTGAAACTCAAAAAATCGTATAATATAGGTGTGTTATTTGATACCCTATCTGTTTATGGTTTAAAGAATGAATACTTTGCACACATTTTAGCTGCACTGAGAGAGAATGCGAGCCGAGGTGGCTATGATATCACTTTTATTGAGAATAACATAGGTAATCGTAGAATGACCTATCTTGAACACTGTAAATATCGAAATTTTGATGGAATATGTATTGTATGTGCTGATTTTACCAATCCAGAGGTATTAGATGTAGTCAATAGCGATTTTCCAGTGGTAACAATTGATCATTCGTTTAATGAAGCAATTAGTGTCTTATCAGATAACTCTGGTGGTATGAGAGAGCTGACCCAGTATATTGTTTCAATGGGACATAAGAAGATAGCATATATTCATGGTAATAAGAGTTCCGTAACTCATAATCGTTTGGTCGCATTTCACCAAGTATTAGCGGAGCATGATATCCAGATACCAGAGTACTATATGAAGGAAGGCGAGTATCGCCTTGCTGAGTCAGCAGAGGAATTAACGTATGAATTATTAAACCTTACTGATAGGCCAACTTGTATCGTAGCTTCTGATGACTATGCTGCACTAGGCATAATAAAAGCAATTAAGCGAGCAGGGCTAAGATTTCCAGAGGATATATCGGTAGCAGGTTTTGATGGTATTTCCATCTCTCAAGCACTTGAACCTAAGCTAACAACAGTAAAGCAGGATACAGAAAAATTAGGGGAACATGCAGCAAAAAAATTAATTTGCTTAATGGAAAGTCCTATGACTACCCCTTTGGAGCATATTGTATTAAAGGCAGAATTAATCATTGGTGATTCTGTTAAAAAACTTAGATAAATAGAAAGGAGCCGCCATGGCAAAAGAATTAAAAAAACGTAATGAAGTCGCTAAGGAAAATACATGGGCAATTGAGGACCTATTTGCCAGTGATGAACTATGGTACAAAAATCTTGAGGTATTAAGAGGATATAAGGAAAAAATCTTAGCGTTTAAAGGTAAACTTGGTAGCAGTTCAAAGACATTATTAGGGTTCTATCAACAAGTAGAAGAATTATTAAGATTATTAGATGATTTATTAAATTATTCTTCAAGAAAACGTGATCAAGATACGAAAAACTCTACTTATCAGGCAATGGATGGTGCGATGATGACTGCCTATGTTGAGGTTTCAGAAGCACTTTCCTTTGAAACTCCAGAAATTATTTTAATATCAGATGAAAAGATGGAAGAGTTCTATCAAG
>DPVV01000040.1 GCA_003526525.1 Lachnoclostridium phytofermentans
TTTTATTCCTCTAAATGATTTAATTGAGGAACACGCTCCAAATATTAAAAAATATTTATTAGAGAACAAAGAAGCTATGGCTCAAGCAGCTGCAAGTGATGGTAAGATCTATGGTATTCCTATGCTGTCTGCAGTTCGTACTGCCATGGGATATAATATTCGTCAGGACTGGTTAGATAAATTAGGTTTAAAGGCTCCTGTTACCATTGATGATTGGTACAATGTATTAAAAGCATTCAAGACGAATGATCTAAATGGCAACGGAGTTGGTGATGTTACACCACTAGTTTTGGACCGTGTTTGGGAAAATTATTATATGAACTTTGCGGATGCTTGGGGAATTGAGTTAAATCCTAATAACGATTATTGGATGGTAAAAGACGGTAAGGCTGTATTTGCACCAATGTTACCTGAAACCAAGGAATACTTAGCGACTATGACAAAATGGTATCAGGAAGGGTTAATTGATAATGAATTTATTACCCGAGAAGATACAAACAATTACCATATTTTAAATAATAAAGCAGGAGCAACTTGTTATTGGACCGGTTATGTTGCGGCTCAAAATTATAACAATGAAGTATTAGCTAACGATCCTAATACAAATTGGCAAGTTATTCAACCACCGGTATTAACTGCAGGACAGGAACCAAAAACTTTCAGTCAACAGGCAACGATAGTAAGCTATGCTTGGGGGATTTCAAGTTCAGCAAAAAATGTAGTTGATATTATTAAGATGTTTGATTATGTATACAGTGAAGAAGGCTCCTTATTATTTAATTTTGGTATTGAAGGTGAAAGTTATAATATGGTTGACGGAAAACCTCAATACATGGAATCCATCCTTAATAGTGAGGGAGGAACTATACTTTATAATAGAAGAAATGGTATTCAAGCCTTAATCGGTATGAGACAGATGCCAGAATATGAAGCAGCTTCTTGTATCAATGACGATGTAAAACAACAGTTATTTAATTATGTGGATAATGATTACTTCTATCCATTTAACCCTAATTTAACATTAACAGAAGCAGAAGAAGAAATTTATTCTGTTAAGATGAGCGCAATCAATACATATGTGGAAGAAGAAATGATAAAATTCTTTATTGGTACCAGACCAATTGATGAATTTGACAGCTTTGTACAAAGAGTAAAAGAATTAGGAATTGATGAAATGACTACTTTGAAGAATCAAGCTTATGAAAGATATGAGTCTATCGCACAATAATACAGTAAAAAGTAGCTGCGTTTAGCTACTACAAATAGAGGGGGTATTGCATATTTGTTTATTTTGCAACATCCCCTAATATAATACTATTTCCTCATAAAACCTTACCATAATCTTACCATAAATCATAGCAACATCACATAGATAAGCATGTAATCACTCTTTACTTTTATGCTCGATTTTTTAGAGGTTTTATATTCGGAATTAGTTAAGCAAGATTTATAGTACAAAAGGAAGGGAAACATAATGATAAAATTTGGAACAGGTGGTTGGAGAGCTATTATTGGAGAGGAATTTACCAAGGATAATGTTACTTTATTAGCTCAAGGAATTGCTCTATATATAAGGAATCAGATTGAAGAAGAAAAGGAGAAAGACGGAAAAGAGAAAGCCAAAAAAGAGTACGATGAATTAGGACTTATAGTAGGATATGACAGGCGGTTTTTATCAAAGAGAGCTGCTATGTGGATTAGTGAAGTTTTGGCAGCCAATGAAATTACTGTGTATCTCATTCAAGATATAGCACCAACTCCTTTGATTATGTATACCGTGGATGATTTAAAATTAAAATATGGAATTGCTGTAACAGCAAGTCATAATTCTTATGACTACAACGGAATTAAGTTGTTTGCAGGAGGAGGTAGAGATGCTTCATTAGAAACAACGGAACAAATTGAAAAAATAGTGAATGCGTTAACTTTAAAAGATATTAAAGAGATGGAGTTTGAAGAGGGTATTAGCCTTGGGAAAATCAAGGAAATAGATCCCTTTAATGATTATATAGATAATATTTTACAAGATATTAATGTAAGTAAGATAAAGGAAAGACGTTTGAAGATTCTACTGGATCCTATGTATGGAGTGGCTAAAACCTGCCTTCAAACTGTTTTAATTACCGCAAGATGTTCCATAGATGTTATCAATGATAGACACGATCCTTTATTTGGAGGAAGACTTCCTTCCCCTTCTGCCGGAACCTTAAATAAGTTAAGGGATATGGTAGTGGATAGAAAATATGATTTAGGAATTGCAACGGATGGGGATGCAGACAGGCTAGGTATCATAGATGAAATAGGGAATTTTATACATCCAAATGATATTTTAGTCCTTTTGTATTATTATCTTTTAGAATATAAAGGTATAAAAGGTGGTGTGGTGCGAAATTTAGCCACTACGCATTTGTTAGACCGGATTGCCATAGATTATGGGGAAGTATGCTATGAAGTTCCGGTTGGATTTAAACATATAAGCCAAGGGATGGAGGAACACGGAGCTATTATTGGCGGAGAAAGCAGTGGAGGTCTTACCATTAACGGGCGTATTCGTGGAAAAGATGGTATTTACTCTGCTAGTTTAATCGTAGAATTAATCTGTGTTACAAATAAAAGATTATCTGAGTTGTTAGCGGAAATTCATAATAAGTATGGAAAAATGTATATGGAAGAAAGAAATTATACGTTTTCCCAAAAGAAAAAAGAAGAATTGTATCATCTTTTATTTGTGGAAAAGAAGCTTCCTATCTATGAACAACCAATTAAAAAGATTAGTTATGAGGATGGTATGAAAATCTATTTTGAAAACGATGGCTGGATTATTGCACGTTTCTCCGGAACAGAGCCTGTGTTACGAATTTATGCTGAGATGGAAAGCGGCTTGGAGGTCTCTAAAATTACAGATGAAATGGAGAAATTTTTGAATTTAAGAAGAAAGGACGGAAGTTGTGAAGAACTATAGAAAGCTAATTGAAAGTTATTCAAAGGAATATAGAAAGATTATTACACAAGGGAAAGAACATACAAAGGAGCATACAAAAAATGAACTTCCGGGAAATACATACTTTTTAAAGGATGGAAGTATTTTGTGTATTCCTCGTATGGATGGAGATAATCGATTTCCCTATGGGAAGAATGGGTTTAATTTTTGGGCTTATGCTTCTGGCTATATGCATGCCAATGAAGGCCTTTTTTCACCTTTTTTAAGAGTGAAGGAAGGACAGGAGCCGGGAATTGGCTTTTTTGCAGGGATAAAAGAAAAAGATAGCTATGATGTGCTTTCTCTATTGGCAGTTCCTATGTTAGATGAAAGCAGATTTTGTAACATTGCTAGATATACTGTGTTTACTAAGACATGTTCTTATTATATTACTGAGACAGATAACATGCGTTTTGCCATTCGTGTATTTGTGGATGAGGCGGATCATATGTATTTTTCATTATTAACTGAGAATCTTAGTAAAGAATCAAAGGAGTTTTATCTATCTGCCTATTTGAATCCTTTTCTAAGCAACAGTGTTTATGAAACATCAGAAAACAGATGGTTTCGAAAAGGAGAATACATAAAAGAAGATAAAGATTTATTAGGTAGATTTGTATTTAGTATTAATGAAGATTTATCCAGAACCTTGTCTGTTACCAATTATGGAGTGATTAATCAATCTGTTACCTTAGAAGGAGAGAACCGTCTTTTAAAAGAAGAAGCTACAACTTCAAGATATGAATATGTGGGAGGGTCCTATAGCAGTTTACATTCCTCCAAGCCCTTAAAGCAAGGTTATTTTCAGAATGAGAAACACATAACTGCTTTTAATGACACAGCGATAGCAGGTGAGATATTACATTTTGAGGTGGCTCCTATTTCGTTAATTCGTGTGGATTTAGAGCTTAGTTACCTTATTCATTCCCATAATTCTGAGGATTACAAAGGCTTAATCAGAAAATTACAACCAGAATATATAGACGCTTTAGTAAATGTAGATAAGGAGAAAGAAGAAGCAAATAAGAAACTTTTAAATGCTACCTTTGGAAATGGGATAGGAAAGACTTATAATGAGTCGGTTTTTACTTATTTTTTTGATTATTTAAAGAAACAGGTGGAGTTCTGTTCTTTAATTAAAGGTTATGTGCAATTATCGGAAGGTTCCTTAATTGGAATTCGAGATGTATTTCAAGCATTAGAAGGCATGCTTTTCTTTAAGCCGGATCAGGCTAAGAATAAAATAGTAGAAGCCTTAAGTTTTATTGATCCTAGTGGTCGGTGTCCTAGACAGTATGCGCTACCTAGGAATGAAAGTGCAATGCCTGTAATGGATTTAAGACAATTTATTGATCAAGGTGTTTGGGTGATTAATACGATTATTAATTACATAAAGTTCACAGGCGATATTAGCATATTAGAGGAAAACTGCGGATATTACGAAATAGTGGATGATAAAAGAAGAGCTGTTAAGAAAAGTGAGATTTATGATAGTGTGCTATCTCATATGCTGCGTATTATGGGATATTTAATGCATAATCAGGATATGGTAACCGGATGTATAAAAGCCCTTTATG
>DPVV01000549.1:0-1844 GCA_003526525.1 Lachnoclostridium phytofermentans
TGGTTGCATGAAAGAAATGGATCATGGTTGCAGAAGAGAAATGGAATGTGGCAGAAAAGAAATGGAATGTGGCAGAAGAGAAATGGAATGTGGTTGCGGAAGAGAAATGGAACGTGGTTGCGGAAGAGAAATGGAACGTGGTTGCATGAAAGAAATGGACCATGGTTGCAGAAGAGAAATGGAATGTGATTGCATGAAAGAAATGGACCATGGTTGCATGAAGGAAATGGATCATGGTTGCAGAAAAGAAATGGAATGTGGCAGAAGAGAAATGGAATGTGGTTGCGGAAGAGAAATGGAACGTGGTTGTAAGAAAGAGATGGAATGTTGCAGAAGAGAAATGGAATGTGGCTGTATGAAAGAATTGAGCTGTGAAAAGGAAGTTCGCTGTGAGTGTGAAATGACACCAAGTTGCGGCTGTCAACAAAATATAGGTTGCGGTTGTGAAATGGAACGAGGCTGCGGATATGAGATAGAGAGAAACCGTAGATGTATGGATATGAACTGTGGTTGTATGGAAAGTTGTACTTCCTGTCTATCCCATGAAGAGTTTAACTGTTTATTGCATCAACTGTTACAATACGAAGAAGGAGCAGATGTAGAGTTTTGTAAAGCGAAAAAGGACTTAGAAGAGGCAATCGCACGTCTTCAATGTGGAGTTGGATGCAATACCAAAATTCATGAGTTATATTGTATGATTAACGAATGGTTAGATTGCTATGAGATGGAGAACTGCCAATGCAGCTGTAATAGCAATTGTAGAGAAATGAGATGTGAATTACACGAGATGGTAAAAGAAATTCATAATTTACAAAATGAAAGTTGTTGTCATGCATTTGCTGCATGTCAATCATTAGCAGAAGCTAAGAAATTAACCGAATGTATGCTAGCTTTTAGAGAAAAAGTAATGAGAAATTGTTATCCTAGACAATGCTAGTAATCTGATATTATATAAAAATTTAGCATAGTATATGCCATTTTATAGGCTCTGCATCAAGTCTTGTGTACTAGATGCAGAGCTATTTTTATATAAAATGACAGAATACTTTATGAAATTTTACGTAATACTATACTTAGTGTGATAAAATCACGCATACGGGATGTCATGTCCTAACAGATAAATGTGAGTTTAAATATAGCTCATAACGTTAATGACTAATCAAATGTGATTTTTCATAAGAAAGAGAGGAATAGAAATATGGTTAAGAACGAAAGCATCGGTTGTACTATTAATAACTGTAAATTCCATGCTCAGGCTGAAAACTACTGTACACTTAATCAGATTATGGTAGGTACTCATGAAGAAAATCCTACGGAAAAAGAATGTACCGACTGTGATTCTTTCGAATACAAAGCTGAATAATAGGTAGTTTAGTAGCGAATCAATAGTGCTTCTAAAAAGAACAACTCGGCCTTCTAATATAGGATTCAAGTTGTTCTTTTTTATTAAATATTGTTTTTTCATTAATTATTATTATTTTGTAGATTCGTTGTTTCTTCAGTCACAGACTTATAAAAATCATTTAATTTTTCGTCAGACTTTAATGCAGCGATGAATTTGTTATTCACTGCTGTAATCATTTCTTGAACCTCTTCATGTTCATTTAAGGTATTAAAGTATTCGGCTGTTTTTGGATATAATTTATCGAAGTATAATTTTGGTTCACCATCGATATATTTAATGAAAAATCGATCAATCGAAGGTGCACATGTATCAATGGAATTGATATGCAAATCATATTCTACATAAGCTACTAAATCAATAGCTTCATTTCCTTTTGCAACATGAACTATAATATTATCATAAGACTCCACATACTCAACTTTACGTGCAGTGACATTAA
>DPVV01000549.1:1960-9246 GCA_003526525.1 Lachnoclostridium phytofermentans
CGTGCAGTGACATTAACATCCATAGGCTTAGAATCCACAGCGATAGATTCATAGAGTTTTTTATCTAGATTAAGCTGAGATTGATAGTATTTTTTGATTAAATCATCAATTTTTTTGTCATTATTGATCTTTAAGAAAGTACTTTCCTCTGGAACCGGAGTAGGTTCCTGTTCCGTATAACTATCGATAGCTTGGCCTTCTTGTGAACGATCCTCAGAAACAGAAGTACTCACTTCCTGGTCTTGATTTTCTTGTTCTTTCTTCGGACTTTTTGATAAGTTCATTGCAGTAGTAACCGCTAAAATCGTAGTTAATGTGAGTGCTGTAAGTGTAATGTATAGTTTTTGATTTTTCTTCATGGATTTCTCCTTTTCCTGTGCTTTAGATTGGAACTGCTAAACGTAGTTTAATCTCACGATTCTAAGCATTTTGAATCGTGAGACTTTCAGTATTTCATGACAAGGAAAGTTTGCGTTGCATACTTTTCTTGGTGTAATTGTAGAGATGAAGCTTAGATATTTATGTTCTTACCTTATTTAGTTTATAACCCTTCTTGCATACAGTGGAGTTCTGTAATTCCAGCGGTTTGTTTTAATACCGTCCTTATAATTACTTGCATGAACAACACGTCCATCTCCAGTATAAAGTGCAACGTGATTTACCCGACCACTGCTATCTCCGTAAAACAAAAGATCTCCTGCTTGTAAATTACTATAGCTTGGAGTAATGGAACGTCCTGCACCTCTTGCTTGTTCACGAGACGTTCTTGGAAGGCTATAACCATAATTTTTATAAACCGATAGTACGAATCCGGAACAATCTGCTCCATTGGTTAGACTAGTACCACCCCAACTATATGGGTTACCGACAAACTGAAGAGCGAAGTTTGCAATTTTGCTACCAAGACTTGTATTTTGGGAGGAACCTGTACTGGTAGAATTTGAACTTCCTGAGTTTGAGGAACTAGAGGATGAAGAGTTATTTGAACTAGAAGAATTACTTGAACTAGAAGAAGTATTTCCAGTAGAATAATTTGGGCGCTGAGTTTGCGAAATTGTTTCTTGTCTTGCAGCTTCTTCTTTTGCTTCCTCTTCTTCTTTGCTGATAGCCTTCTTATATTGGTAGACTACATCAACATAATCCTTGTGCACAAAACCAGTTTCTTTAACTCCATTGTTTTCATTTATGAGGATTTCAAACCAATCATCATATTCTTTAACAATTTCTTTTTGGTCTTGCTCTCCAAGTTGTACTTTAATCTTAGCATCTTTGCTCATGCTTTCACGAACATTTAATGTTACGCAAGTAGCCTTTATTTTTTTTGTAATTGTGTCATTCTCAAATTTAGCAGCTCCTTGGTCATCATAAACTAAGTAATCATTTAGGATATAACCTTCCACGCTACCAGATTTGATTTTTGTCCAGTGTTGTCCTTTTACTAATACTTGAGCCATGGCTCCACGGTATAATTTTCCTACAATTTCAGAATCAGTATTCCAACTGCTTCGTATGTTCACATAGTCTTCTGCATTTGAAAATGCTAAACCTTCAAATGGTGAAACACGTTCTAATGCTTCTAGACGTTCACCTTCAACAAGAATCGGTGTTGTTATGTTTGATATGGATATGCCAGATTCTGATAATCGTTCGTTATAATAGCTTTCTACTGCAAGGCCCATGCCACCGATGGAAGTTTCATTTGCTGTTGCAGCATTTGCTTTTACTATACTCAAGTTCATTCCTGCTACGAAAATAGATGTTGTCATAGCGATCCTTAGTGCTCCGGTTAATTTCATAAGTACCTCCAGTAAATATTACGTTTGTTAAATAATTATTACATAATTGTTACATACTATATTACATTTGGTTGTTCCAAAAATCAACAGGTATTAATTTCTAAGGATGGTATACATAGTTAAACCCTATGTTTTCTACCATTTTTATAAAGTAATAAAAACGTTCCATGCCACCTATAAAGTGTCAGGAACGTTTTTTTATTGGTCCTATCATGTTGGGTATGTTAAAAGATAATTCACTACTTCAATATTTTTAATTCATGTTTAGGAAGAGTTTGCGAGACAAGCTTTTTATCCCATTGTGATATTAAATTCTTACTTAATTAATACTAAGAAGGTATTTTAAAGCAGCTATCTAAGGAGTTTTTAAACTTCCGAATCTGAGATTGTAACAGATTCGTAGATTCATAAAGTGATATTTTTTGTTTATAGTTATCCTCTAAATTACGGAAGAGAAGCTCTTTATAATTTGGGATTGGCTCAGTGTAATCTGATTCTTTAGCTTCTAACAACAAGGAGTAGCAGGAGATTAGGAATTCATCATTAAGCTGTTTTTGATAGGAGCGTATGGTGGGTATAATTTCATTTACACTAAGGTACAATCTTTGTGAGAAATTTTCTATATGTAATCCAGTTTGATTTATTACGAGCAAACTGATAATAGGAATATCTTCGCTTTT
Source organism: Lachnoclostridium phytofermentans (assembly GCA_003526525.1). GTDB lineage: Bacteria > Bacillota > Clostridia > Lachnospirales > Lachnospiraceae > Lachnoclostridium. Next base: position 4,437 of record DPVV01000549.1, read on the forward strand.
CAGATTCTCTTCTAGATATTGTTCTAACAGTAAGAGTTTTTCGTTATGATGGGAAAGAAAAGAGTCGTCGTAAGGTAGGAAGGCAGGCTTGGAGAAATCGATTACATTATGAACCCATAGACTGCCATCTTTTTCTATAAGTAGACTTGTATCCTCAGGAAGTTCAAAACAACATTGTTCAATGAAAAAAATACCCTGCTTGGATAAAATAATATGATCAAATGATACTTCTTTTCCATACAGATTTAATCGTAACTGTGGTAAATGCGTTATCTTATTACCAAACAATGATAATACTTCGACTAGTCTATCTTTATTTTCTTTCTTCTGAATTAAAGCTTCACAATCATGATAAAGTTGGTCAATGCGTAGCTTAATCAGTTTTCGGTTTTCGATAAGTTCATTTAGTGGTAGTTCAAACTCCGTTTCATAGCGTTGTGATAATTCAAAGAATGTCTTACTTTCTATTTTACATTGTCTATAGAGCAGCTTAATGTTTTCAAATTGCTCGACAGTTTCAGAAAGTAATTCTTGTTCAAGGTATCCGTCCATAGCACTATTTTGATCTTTCCAGCGGGTTAACTTATCTTTCATATAAGCATAATATATCAAACTCTCTTCCTGTGTTAAAAATAGTGTTTGATCATTCGAGGTTAATTTTTCAGAGAGTGTGTGAAGAAGTGTTTTGTTTTCTCCGTAGACATTTAAATCATGAAAAATGTCCTCTGCATCCATTGTTATCTTTGGTTCATTTGCAATTGCGAGCAAACTTTGCGAGACTTTATCCTGTTCACTGTCAAGCATAGTTAAAAATTCCTGTGATAAGAGATATCCGTTTTCTAATTTATTTATGAATTGGATGATCGGTAATATATCTTTCTTTTCATAGAAATCTCTGTAGTGGGCTACTTTTATATTGTTTAAGATAATCGCAACAATATGTAAAAACGCGCGTAAGAGTAGTAATGCTACCGTTGTACTTATTAAGAATGTTAGATATAGTATGTTAATTTTTCCTAATGTAATGTTGGTTAGTAGCTTCGTAATATTGGACAACTTATTCTCGTACCATCTTGGATTATTTAAAAAACTAATGTAGACCGTAACTTTTACAATAAGAAAAATAGCCTCTGAAATTAGGTGAATTCCTTTAACTTGAATCTGTTGATATCGCATTTTCCAAAGCTTATAAGCTAGATTGCATTTGATTAGTAAATACGGTAATAAAAAGGATATAGAGATTCCATAAGTTAAGATTAAGTTGGTATTTTCAAGGTAACGATTCGCGAAGAGTGTATATAGTAAAATAGTTGGTAAGATATTAATTAGATAAATAAGTATTGTGCAAATCGTATTATAAAATATTTTTCTTAAGTTTAAAAGCAAAGTCTCATAGGTGATTTTCTCTTTCGATTGATTGCAGGAATAACACAATCCTTGTGAGTGTAAGACGTGGTTTTTATGGCATTTATTACAAGTTGAATCTGTCACTTTAACCCCTCCCTTAAAATACGCCATAGACAAATAATGTTATATTCGGTATATTAATTATACTTAATACTATTATACAATAGCAAAAAAACAATGTCATGTAAAATATTTCTAATTTTAAATAAAGAGAGATAGTCAACGTATTCTTGTTCTTATATTTTAAAGTTAAGAGATGGTGAACATATTCTTGTTTTTATTATAGAAAGGAAAGGTTATGAACATTCAGATATTTGGTAAATCAAAATGTTTTGATACAAAAAAGGCAGAGAGATATTTTAAAGAGAGGGGAGTAAAATTTCAATCGATTGATTTATTAAGTAAAGGCTTAAGCAAGGGCGAATTTCTTAGTGTATCTAACGCTCTTGGTAATTTTGAGGCTCTGATTGATAAAACAGTCAAAGACTATTGCATGATTCAGTATCTCTCAACCGAGGATCAGATAGAAAAGCTTATGGAGATGCCTAAATATTATAAAACACCTATTGTCCGTAATGGTTCAAAGGCAACGATAGGTTTTTGTCCTGAAATCTGGAAAACATGGGAATGAAACGAAAAAATGGTGGAATGATATCATAGTGAAAAACATATGAAATATAGATTACTTTTACTAGAAAGGATGAATATGAAAAAGAACTTCTGGATTAAATTAGTGCTCGCTTTGACGGGTATTTTATTTGTTGGAGTTGGAATCGGATTTAATGCGAAATCATTATTTGGAAATGATCCCGTTGCCTTACTATATGATGGTGTTAGAAATGCTTGTTCTTTACCAGTGTCACAGCTCGGGACGATATCTAATATAGTGAATATTTGTCTCATTATTTTGCTTTTTTTTATTGGTAGACATTATATAAATATTGGTACGGTAGTGTATATCCTACCGTTAGGTACATTTGTAAATCTTGGTACATTTTTATTTCCCAAAATATTTGTTACAAATACAGTGTTAAGTAGAGGAATTGGAACTTTTTTTGGCTGTCTATTCATCTATGTGGGTGTATCCATCTTTATCAGTGTAGATATCGGTTTAGATCCTTTCACCGGTCTGGTAATGGCGATTAGTGACCATCTTCCATGGGGGTTTGGAATAACCAAAATAGGCTTTGATTTTATTCTTATTGTAATTGGTTATTTACTAGGGGGGAAAGTGGGTGTGATTACCTTCATTACCGCTTTGTTAGCAGGACCAAGTATTCAATTTATTACAAAGCTATTGAAACGGTTATTACAAAATATAAAGTTATTATAATTTACAGGTAAGGCTAATGGAATAGCTCATTAGCCTTCTCATTTAATTGTTCGCATGATGTAAAATCACTTAAGTACCAGATATCATTAATGCATACATACGGTGATTGAATGGAAATAGTGAATTCTATGTTATCATTGCCTTGCAAAGTATATTGAACTAAACTCTCATCAAAAGACATAGGATTTGTAATCTTTTGATGGAGAGGAAGATGTTGTATTGTTGTTATGATCTGATTTAACTCATTCGTATCATGAATCTGTACAATATTCTCTGGCAGCAGGGACAATAAGGTGATGGATTTAATATCTAATACTTTAATTGTTGTTAAATTAACATCCTTTGTATGTGAACAGGAAGCTAAAAAAGCAGTAAACAAGAGGGTGAGTAATAATAGAGTCTTTTGTTTCATGTCATTAACAACCTTTCCTTTCCTTCATTCGAGCGCAAGTTAGCCGGATGTTATGTATATGGATAAACCGTCTCGCTTCTATCTATTAGACGATAACACTTGGAAAAAAGTTTCAATCCATAAATTAATTATGAATTAGTTAATTATTTAATTCGCTGAATACAAAACTAAATTTCGGTTTATTTCTCACATTACAACTTTGTAAGACTATAGTTTATACAAAAAAAGCTGTCCTAAAGTGAAGTTTAGGACAGCTTTAAAATATGAATTGTATTAATCTTGAAGTGACATTTTCTTTACCTGATCAAAGGCATTTTTCACCAAAGGCAGAGAAATTATTATTACGGTTGCAATTCCCTCAGCATAGATATAGGCTCCATTATAAGCCATAGAATATAAAAGTGGGTTCCAGCCTTCCCAAGCATAAGAGCCAAAGAAGATATATCCGGATAAGGTAGTAAATAACCATCTTCCTGTAATACCAACAAGGTAGCCTTTTAACAATCCATTCTTACTCTTATAGAAAAGACCAGATAACCCAAGGGCACCAAAGGCGAGAGGATAATCTAAAAGAATCTGTGCAGGATGATAGATATATGGTTTTATAACAAATTGTAGGATACCATATGCAACACCTACAATAATACTTGTCTTTGCACCATAGAGATAACCAATCAAACAGATAAAAAGCATACTAAATAAAGTTACGGAGCCACCAAATGGGAAAGAATATATTTCAAGATAAGAAGTCACAAGTGCTAATGCCATCGCAATGGCACAAAATACTAACTGTTTTGTAGGCATTTTCTTTGTATTTTTATTTTTTGCGAAGAAAGAAGCAAAAACTATTAAAGCAACAAGTAGAACAACTAATAAAATATAACTAAGTGTTGTTAAACTGTAGTTGCCATCAACGGATGTAACGAACAAATCACGCATAAAAAAAACCTCCTTACGGTCACTGTAATTGTGATTGCTTCGGAGGACGTTTGGTGCTTCCTTACGCCAGTACTAACTGGATCAAGTAATAAGGGTCAGTAGGTGTCTACTTCTCAGCCAATGCGGCTCCCCTAGCAATACAATAATAATTGTTTATTATATTAAGGAAAAGTTCGCGAACGTACTTTTCTTGTTTTTTATGTAATCAATGGAGTGCAAGGTAGAGTCATCGATTTTAGTATACACTCTAAAAGCATTTCCTCTTGATTCCATGGTTACTATAGCAAGTTATACGTCTAATGTCAAGTAGAAATGTAATTTCTCAGAAGTTTGTTTTTAGCTTCAAAGGAAAGGTAGGTGTGGCATGCAAAACACAGGGATTACTAACATACTACTCTGTGGTAGTCTTTTACTTCACTAGGACGGATGTGATAGTATTTTTTATATAATCGGCTAAAGTATAAAGCATCGTCATAACCCACTTTTGATGCAGCCAACTGCACAGAGTAACCTTGCTTTAATAGCTCGGTGGCTTTTTCTAATCTTTGCCTAATTAAATATTCTATTGGCCTGATCCCTAAGTTTTTATAAAACAAATGGGATAATTGAGCAGGTTTTTTGTCAAAATAAGCAGCTAATTCATCTAATGTAATCGGGGTGGAGAGGTGTTTTTTTATATAACTGCATACCACATCAAGAAGCTGATGTTCTGATGTATC
>DPVV01000384.1:0-2153 GCA_003526525.1 Lachnoclostridium phytofermentans
ATATTGTATCAAGAGTTGTTTTAGAAACAAGCTCTCCGTTATATAAAGCTCTGTCCCATAATAGCATATCCTCAACTGTAGAATAGATGTCTCCAGATCCAAAAGTTACATCCATGTTTACATAATCATTATGTATTAAATCATTATTATTCAAATAATACCCATTCGCTAGCCCTGGTACAATTACTTTGTTTCTTTCATTGCCGGTATTCTCCATATTTAAAGGTTCAAAAATATTTTTCTTCAAAAACTCATCATAACTTATACCTGAAACATTTTCAATAATACATGCAAGTAAATAGTAGCCATAGTTAGAATAATTCCACTTCTCTCCCGGTTCACACAAAAGCGGTTTATCTTTAAAGAAATTAAACATATTTTCATGTTTATGTTTTGATTTACTATATAATATTGGAAAGCCTTCTCTAAATAAATATTGCAGGCCGGAAGTATGAGTTAAAAGATGATGTATCGTTATTCTTTTATCAAATTGATGAAATTCAGGAAAGTAATTAGTAATGCTGTCATTAACATCTAATAAGCCTTTTTCTTGTAACATCATTACTGACATAGCAGTAAATTGTTTTGTTATGGAACAAATTCTAAACTTTGTTAGTGATGTATTGGAAACACTATGTTCTATAGAAGCCTTTCCATAACCTTTTTTAATAATAGTCTCACCCTTTTTAGCTACTAATATCGAACCACTAAATGCCCATGTATTACAGTATAATTCCATAAAATCATTTATTTTTGTTGCTAGTAAACTGTTCATTACTACACTCCTTATTCACATGCTTTATTTTTGAAATAATTGATTATTCTCACCCATATGCAATAATCTTGTTATACTCTCCTTTTCATATTTTGTTATGAAATTACAAGTTTTTCATATTACATATTTGTTAATTTATATGATATCGATATTCTTTAGTACTATACAGATAATGTCAAATTAAGGTATGATTTCTCGACAATCATAGGGTTTTCATTATAAACAAATCTATCTAGAATCATTTTCTAAAAAAGCTCAGTTCGGTAAAAATATTGGTACTGTACGTTAAAGAAGGAGCGCATGTCCTCCTTCCTTAATTGAAGTTAATATAAAATCTCGTGAGCAGCCTATAATTTTATTCTTGAAATATCCACACGCCTTTACCCGTTTCGTCTTCAAGCATATAATCGTTTTTTTCATCCTTTGTTATCTTTGTATATTCTCCATATTTTTTAGTGTTATCTCTACCAAAAAGATTTCTTGTATTATCCGTAGTGCATTTTATAATATTCCCATCAAAATCCAAATCAAAAATTTTGGGATAACCTTCTTTAGAAAATGCTGTGATACGTATTTTATCTGGTTGTTTATTTTCAACATTCTTAATAAATGAATGGAACTTACCTACATTTGCTGAACCACCTGCCCCCATAACTACATCACCATTCTTTACGGCTGTATCATATTTGTATGTTTTAGGATGAATTATAAACCAATACACCCCACCGAAAGTTAATGCTAAAACAATAATTAAAGTACATATTTTAACTATTTTTCTCATTACATTCCCCCGTTTAGTTTGCTATAGATAATAGTGGCAATTTAAAGATTTGGTATTATTATACATTATGCAACTTGTGATTACTACTATAATCAACCTACATTTTCTAAATAAATATTGGAGGCCTTTCTTTATATTACTTTTGGTTTTTTCACTATATAACACCCATCTTATCATAAAAAAACAGACTTAAATCTATCTTAGACTAAGTCTGCTTCATAATACGACTATTTATTTAAAGACTGTATAACCTACATTCATAAGGTTTTAATACTATTTCGTTACTGTTTCTATCTGCATAATTACTTAAGAGTATTTCACCCTTCATAATGTCTAAATCGATTTGTAACTCACTGTGTTCTTTTGATATGTTACATACAATCAGATACGTTTTTTCCTCATAGTTTCTAGTGTAAGCATATATGCTTTCACTTTCTTCCATTAATAACTCATAATCACCATAAATGAGGCCAGTGGTCTCTTTTTTAATTTTAATTAGCTTTTTATAGAAATTTAGTATAGAATCAGCATCTTCTTTTTGTGCTTCTACATTCAACCAATGATAATTCTGATTTAATTTCATCCATGGAGTACCAG
>DPVV01000384.1:2334-3411 GCA_003526525.1 Lachnoclostridium phytofermentans
ATCCCACTGCATTGGCGTACGAGAATTATCTCTGGTGCTCTTTTTTAGAACCTGTAAGGATTCTTCCGGTGACATACCTTTATTAATACGGTCCTGATAACTGTATAAAGTGGGATCATCACGAAAGTCTAAATGGGACTCGTAATCAGCATTTAACATTCCTAATTCTTGCCCTTGGTAAATAAAAGGAACTCCTTTTTGCATATAATACATTAAAGCAAGGCATGTTGCACTTTCTTTCCAGTATTTATCTTCAGAACCAAAACGGCTTATACATCTTACTAAATCATGATTTTCCATTACCAAAGCCACATTTCCATCAGTCGGTGCAGCCTTTTGCCATTTAGTCAGGGCATTTTTTAACTTCTTAATGGATACTTTACCTTCCTCTGATTCTACATTCCATAAATTTAAATGATCGAATTGAAACAAAGAATTAAATATTCCCTTCTCTGCTGATACCCATTCCTCTATTTCTTCAATACGTACACCATTGGCTTCCGCTACGGTAAAAATATCATGCTTTGAAAAGGTATTCTCTTTTAGTTCTTCTAGTAAATCCAATATACCAGCTTGATTCATATGCTTATCAAAGGAGGAAACATAACGTTCGTTCTTAGGATTAGGCATATCGTTAAAGTCCGGTTTCTTAATATGACTGATGGCATCCACCCGAAACCCATCAATTCCTTTATCAAGCCACCAGCAAACCATATCAAATATTGCTTTTTTCACCTGGGTGTTTTCCCAATTTATATCCGGCATGGTTTTACCGAAAACGTGTAAAAAATATTGTTCACTTTCTTCGTCATATTCCCAGGCAGAACCTCCGAAAATACTTTCCCAGTTATTTGGTTCTTCCTTGTTTTTTCCATCTTTCCATATATACCAATCCCTCTTTGGATTATCTTTGGAACTTCTAGACTCAATAAACCAAGGATGACTGGAAGAAGTATGATTTACTACCAAATCCATTATAACACGAATACCATGTTCATGAGCTTTATGTAGTAATTCTTCAAAATCCTCCATAGTACCATATTCCGTCTGGATATTTTGATAATCACTAATATCATA
>DPVV01000384.1:3594-3901 GCA_003526525.1 Lachnoclostridium phytofermentans
TTGATAATCACTAATATCATAGCCATTATCATCATTAGGAGACGGATAGATTGGACATATCCATATTAAATCAATACCCAGATCAGAAAGATATGGCAGTCTGCTAATGATCCCCTGTAAATCTCCCACACCATCACCATTGCTATCCTGAAAACTTCTTGGATATATCTGATATGCTGCGGCACTTTCCCACCAAGGATGTAATGTACTTGTTTTTTCCATACGAAACCTCCATGCTTTCAATACCTGCGAATTAGAGCGCAAGCACAAATTTGTCATGTGAACTTTTTTATTCTTCTAGTGTGAA
>DPVV01000371.1:0-478 GCA_003526525.1 Lachnoclostridium phytofermentans
AAGAAAGAATACGCAGACTTTTATGTAGACTACATGGTTTCAAACCTTAGAGATTGGATATATAAAACGAAGGCAGAAGTGCTAATACCGGTTCCGTTACATAAAAACAAATATAAGCAAAGAGGATTTAATCAAGCTCAGTTGTTGGCGGAAGGATTATCAAAAGCACTTTCTATTCCTGTGGATAACAAACTTCTAGTACGAACTATGGATACAAAACCACAAAAAAAGCTAGATAACAAAGAACGAATGAAAAATCTGGAGAAGGCATTCTCTATTTCAACAAATAGCAAAAAGTCAGAGGAATTGTTCCCATACAAACGAGTGATATTAGTTGATGATATTTACACAACAGGAAGTACAATCGAAGCGTGTACGAATGTATTACAAAAGGCTGGATGCCTTGAAGTATTCTTTGTTACGGTTTGTATAGGAAGCGGATTCTGAGAAATGGGGGTCAGTGTGAAAAATCTTGATT
>DPVV01000371.1:696-5383 GCA_003526525.1 Lachnoclostridium phytofermentans
GTGAAAAATCTTGATTTTCACACAGTAAATTTGTGCTGTCGCCCAAATTCGCAGAATTTCGACAGAATGGAGGTTTAAATGGACGTAAGAAATTGCAGAAGTTGCGGAAAATTATTTAATTATCTCAGTGGGGTTCAACTTTGTCCATCTTGTATGCGTGAATTAGATAAAAAGTTCGAAGTTGTAAAAAACTACATATACGACAATCCTAAAGCAAATATTCAGGAAGTGGCGGAAGAAAATGAAGTAACAGTACCTCAGCTTAAACAATGGGTTCGTGAGGAGAGACTTGCCTTTTCGGATGATTCACTGGTAGGCTTAGAGTGCGAAAATTGTGGTACTATGATCCGCACTGGACGTTTTTGCAACTTGTGCAAAGAAAAGTTAGTAAACACAATTGGAAGCGCATATAAAAGTGACGATCCAAAGGAAAAAGATTATCGAGACCGCGCAAAGATGCGTTTCTTGGATAACTAACCCTTCCAAGGGGACATTAAGAAGCAGTTAGAATAAGGTGAGAAAGTAAATCTCGTAACCTATTCTAACTGCTATTTTTGAATTACATTTTCTGAATTCCGTTCTCTAAAATCTTAATTTTATTATCCTTCATCAGACGTCCAATGGCATGTTTGAATGCATTTTTGCTTAGATTAAATTCGTTCTTGATGGTATCTGGTTCTGATTTATCATGGAATGGAAGGAAACCACCTGCAGCAGTTAACTTCTCATAGATTAGCTCAGCATCGGAATCAAGCTGTAAGTAAGTCTTTTCACGTAGGCTTAGGTCAAGTTTACCGTCTGCTTGAACCATAGTAACGCGTGCGGTAATTGATTCGCCAGGATTTAATTTCGTGTGAAGCTCCTTGTTTGGGATAAGTGCGGAATATTTATTATCTACGGCAACAAATGCACCAAACGCAGGAATGATTTCATAAATAATACCAGTGACCTTATCATCCTTTCCATAAGGAGAGTCTGTCTGCAACATATCGTAAATCTTCATGGTTGCACAAAGACGCTTACTCTTATCAATATAAAGGCTTACAAGAACCTCTTCTTCCGATATAACAGGATGAGTCTGTTCTTTAAATGGTAAGAATAAATCTTTTGCAATTCCCCAATCTAAGAAGGCTCCAATCGAGGTAACCTCTTTTACTTTTAATACGGCAATTTCTTTTAATGTTAGCTTTGGAGTGGTTGATGTTGCGATTGGGCGGTCTTCCGAGTCCTTATATACAAAGACGGAAAGTTGGTCGTCTATCTTTGTTCCTGCTGGGACTTGGCTTTTTGGTAGCAGTATGGTATCTTCTTTTCTAGTATTATTATCCTTGTCTGCTAGATAAACACCAAAATCCGTCGTTTTAGCAACGGTAAGTGTTTGAATTTTTCCTAATTGAATCATAGTAATTCCTTTCTATACTGTAGTGCCATAAAAGGCAACGGTTACATAGGGTTGTCCTTCCTTATCGGAGAGAACTACGGTAATACAATCGTTTGTTTTTGAAATTTCGGGATAGATGATATCTCCCAAAAGGGCTGATTTTCGATAATCAGCTCTCATTTGTGTAATTTGAAAATTTTCATCGACATAATCGGTTGCCATTCGGATATACTGTGCATTGTTCACATGATTTAATACATCAATAAAGGAAGGCATTACAGCAAATGAAGGTAGGGAAATTAATTCTTTTGGAACCCTAATTTTACGGTCGGCATACTCCATAGGATAAGCAGGTTCATTTTTATAAGCTTGATAATCCTCATCTGTAATCTTAACCGGACGATTTAGATTCGTATCCATGAGCACCCAAATTGAATTTGCTACGGCAGCAACTTCTTTTTTCTCATCATAAAGAATAAAATTACGGTATCCATATATTCCGTTATATTCATATGGCCATGTCCCAATGGTGATTTGTTCACCTAGTGTAGGATAGCGGTTTATCACTAGTTGCCAAGAGCTCATAATCCATACGCGAGATCGCTTTGTTAGTTCTTCAATACCGACACCTAAAGAATCCGATTGAAAATTAGAGCAATCTTGAAAATAGTTGATAATAGTCGACGCCGTCATAACTTTATTATGGTCAACCTCACTGTATCTTACTCTGCTGTCAAAACTATACATAAGAAAAGCCTCCACTGAACACGATTATTCACATTATATCACGTTTCTTCCAAAAATAACAAGAGTAGAGAAATCAACTTCCGATAAGAATAAAAATGTGGTATAATGGCCTTAACAAGTTTATAATTTTATATACGAACCCAACAAAAAGAAATGAAAAACAGGAGGTCTGGGATGAATTACGTCAGGAAAATAAATATAGTATTTTTGTGTACCATAGCTACTATATTTCTATCAAACATGATACCTTTTAGAGACTTCGTATCAAATGAAGCACTTTTATTATTAATATCTCAGGCAATCATAGCAGGTCCTTCTATTGTATTTCTAATCATAGAAAGTAGAAGACAAAATGTGCTGGAGATAAATTATCCTTCTATGGGATATGAAACACGCGAAGATAAAAAAAGCATTCGCGAGCAACTTTGTTTTCACAAGGTATCGATATCAAATGTGTTTTGGCTTATATTATTTACAATCTGTATTACACCAGCTATCAACTTTGTGAATGCCATCTCACGTATGTTCTCAGTGGCAGCAATTAATGATACGATGTTCAATATTACTCATAAAAATTCGTATCTGATTGCACTATTTTGTGTCGCTTTCGTACCTTGTGTAATGGAAGAAATCGTGTATCGAGGTTTATTTTATCAGGGATATCGAAGAGTAAATCCTCTTGGAGCTGCATTTCTATCAGCCTTCTTATTTGGTATCTTGCATGGTAATTTGAATCAGTTCTGCTATGCTTTTATTATGGGAATTGTCTTTGCATTTGTAATAGAAGCAACGGATTCCATTGTTTCGACGATGATTATTCACTTTATCATGAACGGCTGGTCGATTACCTTACTTTATGCCATTCCAAGACTATTTAAATATTTAAATAATATGGCAAATGAGGCGATAGCACGTGGTGACCAAGAGTTAGCAAATTCGATTACGAAATTGATAGGTACGGATGTTGATTTTGACCAAGTATTTCAAGCGAGTGGTAATGCAGTGTTATCGGATATGAAGTTTATTGATATCTTAGGAACTTATGGACTTACCGCTTTATTAGGTGGAATATTAGCATTTTTAATTTATCGTAAGATTGCGAAAAATACAGGAAGATATGAATATATTAAGAGTCTATTTTCAAAGAATAAAGAGAATAGGATAGAAAGTTATCATTCTGTTTCTGGTGATGGGTATAAAGGCGAAGGGAAAGTAAAAGCTAGAGCCTTATTTACTCCCCCTCTTTGGATTGCAATTGCAATCTGTGTCTTTACCTTAGTGATAAATGAACTCGTCCTTCAAGGCATCATTAGCATGTAACGTCGATGGTTTGGCCAAGGTTTGGAGTTACGGATTGCTCCATTAACTTAGTGATGTTTTCACCCATCTCTTTTATGGAGCTTAGATTCATCGCTAACACAGCAGTGTTAACCTGAGTCATAAGATTTGCTTGGCTACTTGCCATGGATAAAGCAGCAATATCCATAGATATACCACCTTTCTGTGTTTAAACACATAGGTTACATCGACATAAGAATAAGGAAACTTTAGCAATAAATTGCTTATTATATAGTAAAGGAGTGTTGTTTATGAATAAAATAATTCATGACCTGGCCATCATTGGTTCGGGACCAGCAGGTTTAACTGCAAGTATTTATGCTTCAAGAGCAGAGTTAAATACTATAGTGATTGAAAAAGAACCAATGAGTGGAGGTCAAATCATCAATACGTATGAAGTGGATAACTATCCAGGAATCCCGGGTATCGGCGGATTTGATTTGGCAGTTAAATTTAGAGAACACAGCGATAAACTGGGTGCTACCCATGTTTATGGTGAAGTGAAAGCATTTGAAGTGGAGGATGGGATTAAGAAAATCGTCTTAGATAATGGAGAGGAATATTACGCTAAATCACTTATTATTGCAACTGGGGCTGCGTCTCGTAAATTAAATGTTAAGGGAGAAGAAGAATTACAAGGTATGGGAGTATCTTACTGTGCAACTTGTGACGGTGCTTTCTTCCGAGGAAAGACTGTTGCAGTTGTGGGCGGTGGAGATGTAGCCGTAGAAGATGCTATCTTTCTTTCGAGAATTTGTAAGGAAGTACATGTAATTCATCGTAGAGATGAGTTTCGAGCTGCGAAAACATTTATTACAAAGTTATTATCCCTTGAGAATGTGATAGTTCATTGGGACAGTGTTGTGGATGAAATTATTGGGACAGATGCTGTTAACGCAGTTAAGATTCGCAATATCGCTACGGAAGAAGCATCCGAACTTCATGTGGACGGTGTATTTATTGCAGTTGGTAATGTACCGAATTCTGAAGTATATACACCTGCAGTTGCTGTTGACAGGGGAGGTTATATTATTGCAGATGAAAGTTGCGAAACAAATGTTCCAGGTATATTCGCAGCAGGAGATATTCGTACAAAGGAACTTAGACAGGTTATTACTGCAGCATCCGATGGAGCGGTTGCGGTAACTGGCGTAGAGCGTTATTTGAATAACTTATAGAGAAACAGCTATAAGGGATAAGAAATAAAAAAGCAGAAATTTT
>DPVV01000371.1:5483-14885 GCA_003526525.1 Lachnoclostridium phytofermentans
ATAAAAAAGCAGAAATAAGCATTAGTACTATAATTGGAGAATGATATAGGGTATAGTAATACCCTATGTTATTCTCCAATTTTTATTTTTAAAGTATAATAATGCGAAGTGTGAATTATTATAAGTCAAATTGTCAGTGGCAATGACGCGATTTTGACAATAGAAAACGAGAAGGTTTGACATTAGATAACAGAAAAATTCTGATAATTGTCAGAATACATAGAAAATATAGAAATAAAATAATCTTTAAAAATCCTATTGACAAGGAAGTGGTTATACAAACTGCACAAACTAATAAACTAAAATGTCAATAAATTACAAATAAAAAAAGACAATAAAAAATATTTCCAAAAGATATCCACAAAAAAAATATGGAAAATGACGTACTTTGAAAGTTATACACCGAGTTATCCACATTATCCACAATTAGTAACCACATTAGTCGTATAAAAAAATTGTGTCAAGTTCGAATATGTGTTTTGTCATATGTGTAAAAATGTACAATATGACTATTAATTTCAAAAGACGCACTTGACAATAGTATTGTCGGAAAAATGAGAAATTAAGATTTCATTTGCTTGGAATATTGTCGAATAATTTAGAAAAAGCGGTTTATATAGAAAATTAAAGGAGATATTGAAAGTAAAGTTAAAACAAAATTCGACTATTTCTAAAATAAGTGGGACAATTTGATAAAATATTGATAATTATTGGACAGAAGGTATTGTTTAACTTTTATAATAGTGGTATAATATTAGTAACATAAAGAAAGACATCAAGCATCACATTTGCCTTAATTATGTTGGAATATCAGACGATAAGGAGTTGGTCAGTATGCGTTATATTATCAGCGGAAAGAATATTGATGTAACAGAGGGACTTAAGAGTGCGATCTATGAAAAGATTGGTAAGTTGGAAAAGTTTTTTAATCCAGAAGCAGAAATTCACGTTACGTTAAGTGTTGAAAAAGATCGACAAAAAATCGAAGTTACTATTCCTATGAAAGGTAATATCGTCAGAGCAGAACAAGTAAGCAATGATATGTATGCTTCCATAGATCTTGTTGAGGAAGTAATTGAGAGACAACTTAAAAAGTATAAAAGTAAGCTAAAAGACATGAATCAGTCCGCGGCGAGCTTTAATCCATCCTTTTTTGATGATGTAGTAAGTGAAATTGGCGAAGAAGATGAGATTAACATTACTCGTGTAAAGAGATTCGCTATGAAACCAATGGATGCAGAAGAAGCCTGTGTACAGATGGAGCTTCTTGGACATAACTTCTACGTTTTCCGTAATGCAGAGACCGATGAAGTGAATGTGGTTTATAAGAGAAAGGGTAATTCTTACGGTTTAATTGAACCTGAATTCTAGGAAAGGAATAGGGAATACACCTTAAATCAAACAGAAATGAGTGTATTAGATAGGATAAGCTAATACAATATTATACAAATGTACAAGGCTGTTGTTAAGTAAGACAAAGGGGAACCTTTGGAACGCTTAGTGACAGCCTTGTTACATTGGAAGAACAATACACACGAACCAAGTAATTTATTGTTGAATAGTAGAGGTGTAAATGATACAATAGAACCTATAGGGTTTAAAAGCGATGGTAGGCACAAAGCAAGTTACTCATCAAGTTGTAGAGTCCACATGCTTACCTGCTTTAACATTTTGCCAAAGCAAAATGCATGGGGCTTTACAATGAAATGTTAGGAGTGAAAATGTAAATGGGATTAATAAAGAAAATATTTGGAACACATAGCGAACGAGAGATAAAACTTATCCGACCTCTTGCAGATAAGATTGAGGCATTAGAGCCGGATATGATGAAACTTTCAGATGATGAATTAAGAGGTAAAACAATAGAGTTTAAGAATCGTTTAAAAAATGGTGAAACAATAGACGATATCTTAGTGGAAGCTTACGCAGTAGTTCGAGAAGCTGGTAAGAGAACTCTTGGTAATAGAGCTTATTATGTTCAGCTATTAGGTGGTATCATTCTTCATCAGGGAAGAATCTCTGAGATGAGAACTGGTGAAGGTAAGACACTTACGTCTACATTTCCAGCATACCTTAACGCACTTGAAGGAGAAGGCGTACACATCGTAACCGTAAATGACTATCTTGCAAAGCGTGATGCTGAGTGGATGGGTGAAGTTCATCGTTTCCTTGGTTTAAGTGTTGGTTGTATCTTAAACAGCATGGATAATGACGAAAGAAGAATAGCATATAATTGCGATATTACTTATGCTACGAATAATGAATTAGGTTTTGATTACTTAAGAGATAACATGGTTATTTATAAAGAGCAGCTTGTTATGAGAGATTTGCATTTTGCTATCATCGATGAGGTTGACTCTGTATTAATCGATGAGGCTAGAACTCCTCTTATTATTTCGGGCCAAAGTGGAAAATCAACTAGACTTTATGAAGCATGTGATATCTTAGCTCGTCAGTTAACCAAAGGTACAGCGAAAGAACTTTCTAAGATGGATATCATCATGAAAGAAGATGACCAAGAAACTGGTGATTTTGTTGTAAATGAGAAAGAGAAGACTGTTAACCTTACCGAAGAGGGCGTGGAAAAGGTTGAGCGCTTCTTTAAGATAGAAAACCTTGCAGATCCTGAAAATCTTGAAATTCAGCATAATATTATCTTAGCATTGCGTGCTCATTACTTAATGGCAATCGATAAGGATTATGTTGTTAAGGATGACGAAGTATTAATCGTAGATGACTTTACTGGACGTATTATGCCTGGTAGAAGGTATTCTGACGGTTTACATCAAGCAATCGAAGCGAAGGAACATGTAAAGGTAAAGAGAGAAAGTAAGACTCTTGCTACAATTACATTCCAGAACTTCTTTAATAAATACAAGAAAAAATGCGGTATGACCGGTACTGCGTTAACGGAAGAAAACGAATTCCGTGAAATCTATGGCATGGACGTTGTAGAAGTACCAACCAATCGTTCTGTTGCCCGTATAGATAAAGACGATGCTGTTTATCGTACCAAGAGAGAAAAATTGAATGCAGTTGTAAATGCAATCGTAGAAGCCCATAAGGTAGGACAGCCGGTGCTTGTTGGTACAATTACAATCGATGCATCCGAAGAAATCAGTGAATTATTAAAGAGAAAGAATATCCCTCATAAGGTATTGAATGCGAAGTTCCATGAACTAGAAGCTGAAATTATCGCAGATGCAGGTCAAAAGGGTGCTGTAACAATCGCAACTAACATGGCTGGTCGTGGTACTGATATCAAGCTTGGTGAAGGTGTAAAAGAACTAGGTGGTCTTAAGATTATCGGTACAGAGCGCCATGAATCCAGACGTATTGATAACCAGTTACGTGGTCGTTCCGGTCGTCAGGGTGACCCAGGTGAATCTTGTTTCTACATCTCTTTGGAAGATGATTTAATGCGTCTGTTTGGATCAGAACGTTTAAATACAATCTTTAAGTCACTTGGTTTACCAGAAGGTGAGCAGATCGAGCATAAGATGTTAAGTGGTGCTATTGAGAAGGCACAGAAGAAGATAGAGGATAATAACTTTGGTATTCGTAAGAATCTTCTCGAGTACGATAAAGTAAATAATGAGCAACGTGAGATTATCTATGCTGAAAGACGTAAAGTATTAAACGGCGAAAGCATGAGAGATGTTATCTTTAAGATGATTACAGATAACGTAGAATCCTGCGTAAATGCTAACATTAGCGACGACCAGCTTCCAGAAGAATGGGATTTAGCAGAGTTAAATCAGATGTTACTTCCAATTATCCCAATGGAGCCTGTGGAACTAAAAGATAATGAATTAAGACATATGAAGAGAAATGAATTAATTCATATGTTAAAGGAAAAAGCAGTTAAGTTATACGAAGAGAAGGAAGCAGAGTTCCCAGAGAAAGAACATTTAAGAGAAGTGGAACGAGTTGTACTTCTTCGTGTTATTGACCGTAAGTGGATGGATCATATCGATGATATGGATCAATTACGCCAAGGTATTGGTTTACAGGCATATGGTCAGAGAGATCCTAAGACAGAATATAAGTTTAGCGGATTTGAAATGTTTGATACTATGATTAATGCAATTACGGAAGATACCGTGAAAGCATTAATGCATGTTCGTATTGAGCAGAAGGTAGAACGTGAAGAGGTTGCTAAGGTTACTGGTACTAACCGTGACGACTCTGTTGCTAAGGGCCCTGTAAAGAGAGCGACCAAGAAAGTTCAGCCAAATGATCCATGTCCATGTGGAAGTGGTAAGAAATATAAGCATTGCTGTGGCGGAGTTGGTAGAATCTAATTCTCACCATTGGAAAAGTTTATGATATAGAACAAGAAAAAGGACACTTTACGAACTTTTTCTTGTAATGAACTAGGAGAGCGGATGTTATATCCGCTTTTCTAGAGTGGTAAAGTCATTCTGAAAATTAAAAAAGAAATGAGGTGGTTAGATGGTAGAATTGGATCAATTTAAATACACACTGAGTCAATACGAAAAGCCTCTAATCGAAGTGGGGGATTCACTTTGACCTCGCTAATAAGAAGCTGAGGATTGAAGAAATCGAAGGTATCATGGAGGAACCAAATTTTTGGGACTCCACAGAAAAGTCACAAGCCTTTATGAAAGAGTTAAAGAATCTGAAAGATATTGTTTCAGAGTACAATGGCTTAAAGCAACAATATGATGACATCTTAACTTTACTTGAGATGGGATATGAAGAAGAAGACCCGGATCTGATTCCCGAGATTGAGCAGGAACTGGAGCAGTTTATCGATGATCTTGAGGAACTAAGATTAAATACCCTTTTATCCGATGAATATGACAAGGATAATGCCATACTTACGCTGCATGCCGGTGCGGGCGGAACAGAAAGCTGTGATTGGGCAAGTATGTTGTATCGTATGTACCAGCGCTGGGCGGATAAGAAAGGATATACTACAGAACTTTTGGACTTTCTTGACGGAGAAGAAGCTGGTTATAAGTCAGTGACGCTTCAAATTAACGGAATGAATGCATATGGACACCTAAAATCAGAACGAGGAGTACACCGCCTTGTTCGAATTTCTCCGTTTAACGCAGCCGGAAAGAGACAAACCTCTTTTGTTTCCTGTGATGTTATGCCTGATATTGAAGAGGATATTGACATTGAAATCGATGAAGAAGATTTACGTATCGATACGTATCGTTCTTCTGGTGCAGGTGGCCAGCACGTTAACAAAACATCCTCTGCGATTCGTATTACTCACCTTCCAACCGGAATTGTAGTACAATGTCAAAATGAACGTTCCCAGTTTCAAAATAAGGATAAGGCGATGCAGATGTTAAAGGCAAAACTTTATCTAAAGAAGAAGGAAGAGAACGCAGCAAAAGAGTCTGGAATCCGTGGTGAGATTAGGGATATCAATTTTGGTAACCAAATAAGATCCTATGTACTTCAGCCATATACTATGGTGAAAGATCATCGGACGAATACCGATGTATCCAATGCACTTGGTGTACTGGATGGAAACATAGATCCATTTATCAATGCGTACCTTAAGTGGATTCATTCTTCAAATGATGAGGAATCCTAAAATATACGATAATTTAAATGCGCGAAAGCGCAGGAATGGAGGGTTAGTATGGAAGCAACAAAACAAGTAGTGTTTAAACTAGGAGGGGAAGAGTACGGATTCGATATTTTAATTGTAAATGCAATTGAAACATATCATGGGGTCGTTCCAGTTCCTAATGCTCCAGACTATATCCTCGGCATTTTGAATCTGAGAGGAGAAGTTATCCCAGTATACAGCCTCCGTGCGAAATTTGGATTGCCTGAAGTGGAGTCTACAGCCTCTCAATTGATTGTTACCAAAACAAATGGTATGACCGTTGGGTTCAAAGTAGACGCCGTGGATGGTATTGTCGAATTTAGCGCCAAAGATTTGAATGAAGTTCCTATCATTATCAAGAGTAAGAAAACAAAGTATGCAAAACTAGTAGCGAATAAAAATGGTAAGATGATTGTTCTATTGGATCATGATGGCATTCTTGATGACGAAGAGCACGAGTCTATTGTACGTTTATTAGAGCAACAATAGGAACCTCTTTTCGTGTAGTATTGTAATAGGATACAGTGAAATTTAACTATAAAAAAATCGGTTTTTGCAGGTGTTATATCACTTGAGAAATCGATTTTTTTAATTGCGGTGTAGCGAAGTCACTTTATCTTTGCTCTATTTGGAATAAATTTAGTTATGTGGAAGTTTCGAACAGACATTCGAAAAATATTGCAACTAAAATATGGTTATGATATAATGACTAATAATTAGTATGGACAGAGTTAGACAGGAGAGGCAAGCATGGATCATTTTAAATTAGTGTCGGAATTTGCACCGACTGGAGATCAGCCTGAGGCGGTAGAGGCCTTGGTGAAGGGGTTTGAAGAGGGTAACCAATTTGAAACCTTACTAGGTGTTACTGGTTCTGGTAAGACCTTTACCATGGCGAATGTCATACAAAGGTTGAATCGTCCTACGTTAATCATTGCACATAATAAGACATTAGCAGCACAGTTGTATGGTGAGTTTAAAGAATTCTTTCCGGAGAATGCGGTAGAATACTTTGTATCTTATTATGATTACTATCAACCGGAGGCTTATGTGCCATCATCGGATACTTATATAGAAAAAGATTCTGCTATTAATGATGAAATTGATAAACTGCGTCACTCGGCGACTGCAGCACTGACAGAAAGGCGAGATGTTATTATAGTGGCATCCGTGTCTTGTATCTATGGACTTGGTAGCCCGGTTGACTATCAGAACATGACCCTTTCCCTTCGTCCTGGTATGATAAAGGACCGTGATGATGTGCTACGTCGGCTTGTTGAGATTCAATATACAAGGAATGATATGGACTTTAAGCGTGGTACCTTCCGCGTTCGAGGTGATGTTGTTGAGATATTCCCGATTACAGGTTCTGACCTGGCTTATCGTGTCGAGTTTTTTGGAGATGAAGTAGAACGTATTACGGAGATTGATACTTTAACTGGCGAGATTAAGAGTTCGTTAGAGCATATGGTTATCTTTCCAGCATCTCATTATGTTGTATCCAAAGAAAACCTTGAGAGCGCGATTGTTAATATTGAAGTAGAGTTAGAGGAGCGAATTCGTTACTTTAAGAGTGAGGACAAGCTATTAGAGGCACAGAGAATTTCAGAGCGTACCCATTTTGACATTGAGATGCTTCGGGAAACTGGTTTTTGTTCTGGAGTAGAAAACTATTCGATGCATCTTGCTGGTTTAACGCCAGAGAGCACACCTCATACTTTAATTGACTATTTTCCAGATGATTTTCTGATTATTGTTGATGAGTCCCATATAACAATACCTCAGGTACGTGGAATGTATGCAGGTGACCAGTCAAGAAAGACTACCTTAGTTGATTATGGTTTCCGTCTTCCTTCTGCAAAGAATAACCGACCATTAAACTTTACTGAATTTGAAAGTAAAATTAATCAGATGCTTTTCGTTTCTGCTACACCAAATGTATATGAGAAAGAGCATGAGCTACTTCGTACAGAGCAGATTATTCGTCCAACAGGTCTTCTTGATCCTGTGGTTGAGGTTCGACCGGTACATGGGCAAATTGATGATTTGGTTTCTGAAGTGAAAAAGGAAACTGCAAAGAAGAATAAGGTCATGATCACTACGCTGACTAAGAGAATGGCAGAAGATCTAACGGATTATATGAGAGAGTTAGGTATTCGTATTAAGTATCTGCACTCTGATATTGATACGTTAGAACGTTCTGAAATTATTCGTGATATGCGTTTGGATGTATTTGATGTATTGGTTGGAATTAACTTATTGCGTGAGGGTCTTGATATCCCAGAGATTAGTTTAGTTGCGATTCTTGATGCGGATAAAGAAGGATTCTTGCGTTCCGAAACATCATTAATTCAGACGATTGGACGTGCTGCCCGTAATGCAGAAGGTCGGGTTATTATGTATGCAGACAGAATCACCGATTCAATGGATAAGGCATTAAGAGAGACAGAACGTCGTCGTAAGATTCAGGACGAATACAATGAGAAACATGGCATTACACCACAGACAATAAAGAAAAAAGTACGTGAACTTATCAGCATTTCCAAGAAAGTAAGCAAGGAAATGTATGATATGAATGTGAAAGATTACGAATCGATGAGCCGCAAAGAATTAGAGGCTGTAGCGAAGAAGTTAACAAAAGAAATGCATACGGCAGCAGCAGAATTGAATTTCGAGCTTGCAGCTGAGATTCGTGATAAATTGTTAGAATTAAAGAAGCAAATTAATGAGTTAGATTAGGGAGTATGCTTTCGAATTAATAAATTGGTATGGCAGTTAAATTAAAAGATAAATATAATTCTGCCCTTTAAGTCTTTTTATGACTTGAAGTTGCTTAAGGTAAAAAGAAAATTTTAAGATAGAAAAAACGACTTGAAGTCGCTTAGGGTTCATTATAAAATGTAATAATTGCTTGGTAATTACATGAATGAATAAAAGATAAGGTTTGTGCTTGTCTTAATTAACAGGCACAAACCTGAATTATGCGCATTATCATGCGCAGGAATAGAGGTTAAACGATGGCTGATAATAAACACTTTATCAAAATCCGCGGTGCCAAAGAACATAATCTGAAAGGAATCAGTGTTGATATTCCAAGAGATGAATTTGTTGTTCTTACGGGACTTAGCGGTTCAGGTAAATCCTCTCTCGCATTTGACACCATTTATGCAGAGGGGCAAAGACGATATATGGAATCGTTATCGTCTTATGCAAGACAGTTCCTTGGTCAGATGGAGAAACCGAATGTGGAAAGTATCGAAGGATTATCTCCTGCTATCTCCATTGATCAAAAATCAACGAATCGTAATCCTAGATCTACGGTTGGAACAGTAACGGAAATTTATGATTATTTCCGTTTGCTTTATGCAAGAATCGGTATTCCGCATTGTCCTGTCTGCGGAAAGGAAATTAAGAAACAAACCGTTGACCAGATGGTAGATGAGATTATGAGATTACCAGAAGGTACGAAGTTACAGCTTCTTTCTCCCGTAGTACGTGGAAGAAAAGGTGAGCATACAAAGATATTTGAGCAGGCAAAGAAGAGCGGCTATGTGCGTGTCATGGTAGATGGAAATCTATATGAACTAACCGAAGAGATTAAGCTTGAAAAGAATAAAAAACATAATATTGAAATAATGGTAGACCGTATCGTTGTAAAATCTGGTATTGAAAAGCGACTTACCGATTCGGTAGAGAATGTGCTTAAATTAAGTGATGGGCTTCTTATTGTGGATGTCATTGGAGGAGAACAATTAACATTCTCTCAAAGCTTTTCTTGTCCAGACTGTGGTATCAGTATGGAAGAG
>DPVV01000372.1:0-4118 GCA_003526525.1 Lachnoclostridium phytofermentans
CTAATGCAGCACGTTTTGCATTCTTTTTGGCTCCGATACTAGAAAGCATTGCTGTAATACAAGTTCCAATATTTTGACCCATAATAATTGGGATAGCAGAACCAAATGTGATTCCACCTGTCATGGAAAGTGCCTGTAAGATACCTACCGATGCAGAGGAACTTTGGATGATAGCTGTAAAGATGGCACCTGTTAATACTCCAAGGATTGGATTCGAAAACATGGTTAGTATGTTCTTGAATTCTGGAATATCTGCTAATGGTTTTACAGCACCGCTCATAACATCCATACCGAACATTAGCAAAGCAAATCCAATCATAATACTTCCGATATCTTTTTTCTTATCCTTCTTTGCAACCATAATTAAGAAAATTCCAATAAACGCAAGAATTGGCGCAAACGAAGAAGGTTTTAGTATTTTAACGATAAAACTGTCACCTTGTAAACCAGCAAGACTTAATATCCAAGCAGTAGCTGTCGTACCAAGGTTTGCACCCATGATGATGCCGATTGCTTGTCTTAATTTCATAATACCAGAGTTGACAAACCCTACAACCATAACGGTAGTAGCAGAAGAAGATTGAATGATAGCGGTAACAAAAGTACCAAGTGCTACCGATTTAATTGGATTAGAGGTTAATTTTTCTAATAGTCGTTCTAAGCGACCACCTGCCACCTTATCCAAACCTACGCCCATAACATTCATACCATATAGAAAAAATGCTAATCCGCCTAATAGGGTAAATAGTGAAAAAATATCCATAAGGATTCTCCTTTTTTATTTAGTTATCATTTGTCTATCAGAGACCAATTCTTTTTTAGAATAGAGGATAATTGTAAAATAAAATAGGTGTATTTGTAAAATCTGTGTAAAATTTATTCTGCTACATTTTTACAGTGAAATACATAAAATCATAATAGTTCTAGTTTTCACGCAATAATGGAAACTAAAACATTAATAATAAAAAAATGTATCAATCATCATGAAGTAAAAAGTAGTTAAAATTTATGTAAAAGATAAGAAAGATTCAATGGTTAAGAGAATTCAAATATTAAGAAACCATTAAATACAAAGAATGAATCAGTTGAAGGTAAAAATGAATGAAATGTAAGAAATGAATGAAATGTAAGAAATAAAAATGCCCTGAAATTTAGTAACGTGTTTGCGCGACCAAAGTTCAAGGCTATAAAATTAGTGTATTAATTATTAGGTGTTAATTCTAATGGATTGTGGTGATCTATCATTTCGTGTTATATATTTATTCAATTTAGTAGCATGTTTTTTTGTAGTGTGTTATTCGTGTATATTTAATGGAATAATTTCTTATTTTCATAGGTTGGCTCAGAGGTTAAGTGAACTCCTAATTTATGAAATACTTTCCGGTCAACCTCAGATAAAATAACGCTTGTATGAACTTCACAACCTTTTAGATGAGGAAGTTGTTCCATTGCTTTTCTAGCATTCTCATCCTCTTTTGCACTGATGGAAAGTGCTATTAGGACTTCATCAGTATGAAGTCTTGGATTAGAACTTCCGAGATACTGGGTTTTTAATTGCTGAATTGGTCCAATAGCAAGTGGTGAAATAACATGGGTTTTATGCGGAATCCCTGCAAGAGCCTTTAAAGCATTTAATAATACAGCAGCGGAGGCACCTAGCAATTCACTTGTTTTACCGGTAATAATGTTTTCATCTGGTAACTGCAATGCAACTGCTGGAGATTTGCGAAGGTCTGCTAAATCATTTGCAGCTTTAATCACAGGTCGATCTTCTGCGGATACACTCACTTGATTTAGAAGAAGTTCTAGCTTATATACTTCATCACCGTCACTGGTACCATTAATAACATTACAAAGTGTTTTGTAATATCTTCGAAGGATTTCTTGTTTTGAAGCATCTCGGCACGCTTGATCATCAATGATACAGTTACCAACCATATTTACACCCATGTCTGTTGGGGACTTGTATGGGCAATGCTCATCAATTCTTAAGAATATTGCTTTCAGAACTGGAAAAATTTCTACATCTCGATTGTAATTAACCGCAGTTACTCCATATGCCTCTAGATGAAACGGATCAATCATATTAACATCATTTAGATCAGCAGTAGCAGCTTCATATGCAACATTAACTGGATGTTTTAAGGAAAGGTTCCAAATTGGGAAAGTCTCAAATTTAGCGTAACCAGCACGTACGCCGCGTTTGTGCTCATGATAGAGTTGAGAAAGACAAGTAGCCATCTTACCGCTTCCAGGACCTGGAGCTGTAATTACTACAAGTGGTCTTGTTGTTTGAATGAAATCATTTTTACCATAACCATCTTCACTTAAAATCAGTGAGATATTGTTTGGATAACCGGGAATAATATAGTGAAGGTACACTTTAACTCCCAATGCTTCTAGTTTTGATTTAAAAAGATTCGCACTGCTTTGGCCAGAATACTGAGTGATAGTTACACTACCAACATATAATCCCTTGCTATGGAAAGCGTCAATAAGTCGGAGTACATCCAAATCGTAAGTAATTCCTAAATCTCCTCGAACCTTACTCTTTTCTATATCAATGGCACTAATTACGATTACAATCTCTGCCTGATCTTTTAATTCCAGAAGCATCTTTAGTTTACTGTCTGGTTCAAAACCTGGTAATACTCGGGATGCGTGATAATCATCAAATAGTTTACCTCCAAACTCCAGATAAAGTTTGTTATCAAACTTACTGATCCTTTCCCGAATATGCTCCGATTGCATCTTTAAATACTTTTGATTGTCAAATCCGACTTTCATGTGTTACCGTCCCTTCTTTAATTTATCCTAATACATTTTTATTTTGACAAGAGAAGTAAATCCCACTTTTATGGATTAATGATAGCATGTTGATTGCTACCCTCTTGTTATTCATCAGAAAGGCTGAAAAATAAGCACTTTCTGTTTTAAATGCCTTCAAAAAAGCAAGCTTTGCTATTTTTTCTTAGTCATGACAAGAAAAAACATGTTTCATGTTCTTTTTCTTGCCATGAAATGAAAACATTTCTAAAAATACAACAAAATGGGTCTATAAAACCCAAACACGACTATTATAGCACAGGAAAATACAGTACTCAACCCAAAAGAGTTGCCATTTTTCTTAAAAAAATATTTGTTTTTGGTATATTAGTATAATCCGATAGAATAATAGTATTCTATTTTCTATATTTTTCAATATTGATAATCATTGCTATTTTGTATATAATAATCTCGAAGAACATAAATAGATTTTTTTACAATATATTGTCTATTTTTTAACGACAAATCAATATGTTGTGGTTTACTGGTCAAGCTTTACGTAATATTTTGCTTGCTCCCGAGTTTATCCACACAGCTGTATCAGCGTAAGGAGGGATAATGATGACTTCAGTTATGAAACATGAATGGGAAGGTTTTAAACAAGGTAGATGGAGCACTTCAGTAAATGTTCGAGATTTCATACAGAACAATTATACAATGTATGATGGAGATGAATCCTTTTTAGCAGAAGCAACCGAAGCCACCAAAAAACTTTGGGCTCAGGTTATGGAGCTATCAAAGCAGGAAAGAGAGAAAGGTGGAGTCCTTGATATGGACACCAAGGTTGTATCTACTATAGTTTCTCACGGCCCTGGCTATTTAGATAAAGATATTGAAACAATAGTTGGTTTTCAGACCGACAAGCCATTTAAGAGATCACTTCAGGTCTTTGGTGGTATTCGTATGGCACAGAGTGCTTGCCATGAATATGGATATGAAGTAGATGATGAGGTAGTACGTATTTTTACAGATTACCGCAAGACACATAATCAAGGCGTATTTGATGCTTATACTGATGAAATGAAACTCGCCAGAAAATCAGCAATCATTACTGGTTTGCCAGATGCTTATGGTAGAGGTAGAATTATTGGCGATTACCGTCGAGTAGCACTTTACGGTACAGATTTACTTATTGAAGACAAAAAAGAACAACTTACAACTTCCTTAAAGAGAATGACAAGTGATAATATTCGATTAAGAGAAGAATTAGCAGAACAAATTCGTGCATTAAAAGAATTAGCAAAGCTTGGTGAAATCTATGGTTACGATATTACGAAACCAGCGACAAATGC
>DPVV01000372.1:4255-7532 GCA_003526525.1 Lachnoclostridium phytofermentans
GGAAGCTATTCAGTGGCTTTACTTTGGATATCTTGCAGCTGTAAAAGAGCAAAACGGTGCGGCAATGAGCTTAGGCCGTACTTCTACATTCCTTGATATTTATATCCAGAGAGATTTAGATAATGGAGTAATTACAGAAGAAGAAGCACAAGAATATATCGATCATTTTATTATGAAACTTCGTTTAGTGAAGTTTGCTAGAACACCAGAATACAATGCACTATTTTCCGGTGACCCTACTTGGGTAACAGAGAGTATCGCTGGTATTGGTACGGATGGACGACATATGGTAACAAAGACATCCTTCCGTTACCTTCATACATTAGATACCCTTGGAACTGCTCCAGAACCAAACATGACAGTTTTATGGTCAACTAGACTACCAAGATTATTTAAAGAGTATTGTGCAAAGATGTCAATTAAATCCTCATCTATTCAGTACGAAAATGATGATATCATGCGTCCAACTCATGGTGATGATTATGCAATTGCTTGTTGTGTATCCTCTATGAAAATTGGTAAAGAGATGCAGTTCTTTGGAGCTCGTGCAAATCTTGCTAAGTGCCTTCTTTATGCAATCAATGGTGGTGTAGATGAAGTTCTTAAGATTCAAGTTGGTCCAAAGTACCGTCCAGTTGAGGGTGAATACCTTAATTACGAGGACGTAGTGTCAAAATATAAAGATATGATGGAGTGGCTTGCAGAGCTTTATGTAAATACGTTAAATGTAATCCACTACATGCATGACAAATACAGTTACGAAAGAATTCAAATGGCACTTCATGACCGTGAAGTAAAGCGTTACTTTGCAACTGGTATTGCAGGTCTTTCTGTAGTAGCAGACTCTCTAAGTGCAATTAAGTATGCTAAGGTAAAAGTAATTCGTGATGAGAATGGTATCGTAACAGATTACGAAATCGAAGGAGATTATCCAAAGTACGGTAACAATGATGATCGAGTGGACGATATTGCTGTACAGTTAGTGCATGACTTTATGAACATGATTCGTAAGCATCACACTTATCGTGATGGATTCCCAACCATGTCAATTTTAACAATTACTTCTAATGTTGTTTATGGTAAGAAGACAGGTAATACTCCAGACGGACGTAAGAAGGGTGAACCATTAGCACCTGGTGCTAACCCAATGCATCGTCGTGATACTCATGGTGCTGCAGCATCCCTAGCTTCGGTAGCAAAGCTTCCATTCCGTGATGCGCAGGATGGTATTTCGAATACGTTCTCCATTGTACCGGGTGCATTAGGTAAGAATGATGTGTTATTTGCTGGAGACTTAGATTTAGATGATATGTCTGATAACTAAGAAAGGAAGGATCCGACATGACGGAGCAAGAAAGAATAAATGAACTGGTTGCTATGCTTGACCAATTTGTCGAAGGCGGCGGTGGGCATATGAATATAACGGTAGAAGATTCTAAATTTATGGCAGCGGACCGGATAGATAAAACGTCCATCAGTGCAGATTGTCAAGGTGGAAACGTCGCATGTCAGGTTCCGACATTGCATCAAGGGATTGATGACTAATAAGAAAGATCTTTAAAATTAGTTCCTTTTGGAATTTTCTATAGATATTTCTAGATTAATACCTGCAGCTAAAGTTAGCAGGTCACGGAAAGGGATGGTTATTAATATGTCGAATCAACAAGTAGAAAATTTAGTATCATTATTAGATGGTTATGTAGAGAAAGGTGGACATCACTTAAATGTGAATGTGTTCACAAAAGAGACTTTATTAGATGCTCAGGCTCATCCTGAAAATTATCCACAGCTTACTGTACGTGTTTCTGGTTATGCTGTAAACTTTACGAAACTTACGAAAGAGCAGCAGGATGATGTTATTTCAAGAACATTCCATCAGTCGATGTAAGTGATTTATATCCATGTAAGTGATTTATATTTATGAGTAAAAGTGAACTCCCATCACTTTTATGAAAAATAAAAATATGTAGCGTTAAGTCGATAGGAGTTTGCTACCTTTTATTCATGACAAGTGAGACAGCTTGCTGGCTCAATTAATGCATGGAGGTAGTAGGCTCCTTTTTGAAATTGAAGCATTAGAACAAATAATATGATATTATCAAATTTTTACTCAAAAAATAGCAATGAATAGCAGAAGTTGTCATTGACTAAAATTCCATAAATTGGTATATTGTATCTAGTCATATTTTACTAGTTTACAGATTTTTACCAATGAGGGAAGAACGGAGGAACTATGTTAGGAAAAGTTCATTCAACAGAATCATTTGGAACAGTAGATGGACCTGGTATCCGCTTTGTCGTATTTTTACAAGGATGTCCTATGAGATGCAAGTATTGCCATAACCCGGATACTTGGGAGGTAAATGGAGGTACACTTCGCTCGGTAGAAGATATTCTAAAAGAATATGATTCTTATAAGGAATTTTTAAAAGGCGGAGGAATTACAGTAACAGGTGGAGAACCTTTACTTCAGCTTGAGTTTGTCACAGAATTATTTGAAGAGGCGACGAAGAAAGGAATTCATACCTGCATTGATACGTCAGGTATTACATTTCGACCAGCGGATAAAGAAAAGTACTTACCTTTGCTAAAGGTAACAGACTTAGTAATGTTAGATATAAAGCAGATGGATGCGATGAAGCATAAAGAATTGACAGGACATGATAATGCAAACATCTTAGAATTTGCGAGATTTCTCTCAGATCAAAAGGTTACGCTTTGGATACGATTTGTTGCAGTACCTGAGCTAACCGATGATTCTAAAGAACTAATACAGCTTGGAGAGTTTTTAGCAGAATTAACATCCTTAAAAGCTTTGGATGTACTTCCTTATCATACGATGGGAAAAAGTAAATATGAAGCAATGAACATGAAATATCCATTAGAGGGAGTACCGGATATGAAAGTGGAGGATGCGGTTAATATTAGAAATATTATTCTAAAGGCACGAAAAGAAGCAATCAATAAGCGGAAATCTACCTTAAGTTAGATGTGTTATGCTGCCCTTTGCATTCGCAGAGGGCAGTCCACGAAGCTGTTAGTTACCATAGAAAACCTTGG
Source organism: Lachnoclostridium phytofermentans (assembly GCA_003526525.1). GTDB lineage: Bacteria > Bacillota > Clostridia > Lachnospirales > Lachnospiraceae > Lachnoclostridium. Next base: position 7,316 of record DPVV01000372.1, read on the forward strand.
TACTAAATGGTGATATATACAAAAGTAAGATAAAACTGTTTTTACAATAACTATAATAAAAGATGGTAAAATTTCTGCAGAATATATTATTATTCTATTATAAGGGAGTCTACTGCATGATAATCTACATACGAATCTTTCTCTACGGTATTGTTATTGGTAGCTTCCTAAATGTCTGCATCTACCGCATTCCAAGACAAGATAACATCGTCATAAC
>DPVV01000309.1 GCA_003526525.1 Lachnoclostridium phytofermentans
ATAATATTTGTTCCCTCTTTTCTATTTTAATTAGATTTAAATTTCTCTAAAAAATAGTTTTAAATTCTCTTAATCTATTGCAATATGCTGAACGCCAAAATCACTATCTTAGCAGATTTCAGCTCCAGATGGCATTGGTTTTTCTGGTGTCATTAGTGCAAGAACTCCATTTTCATCCTCTGCGCATAACAACATACCTTCGGATACGATTCCTGCTAATGTTGCTGGTTTTAAGTTCACTAAAACCATAACCTTCTTACCAACCATTTCTTCTGCCGTATAATGAGCCTTGATTCCAGATACAATCTGTTTTACTTGATTTCCAATTTTAACTTGGGAACAAAGAAGTTTCTTTGATTTCTTCACTTCTTCGCAAGCAATAATCTCACCTACTTGGAATTGTAGTTTTGCAAAATCATCATAGGTAATTTCTTCTTTTGCTGGAATCTCAATTACAGTTTCTTCTTGTTTTACTTCCTCCACGTTCGATGTCTCCTCTACTTCGCTTGCAGTTTTTTCTTCCACTTTAGCTAAAACTTCTTTTAAATCAAGTCGAGCAAATAAAATCTGTGGCTGATCTGTTACCTTCGTACCGTTTTCGTATAACGAAAAGGTGGCAAGCTCCTCAATATTTCTTTTTCTAGCGTTTAACTGCGCTAAAATCTTCTCTGCAGTTTCTGGTAAGAATGGCTCTAATAGATTAGCACCAATACAGATACTCTCAACTAAGTTATATAATACGTTCTCAAGTCTAGCCTTCTTCTCTTCCTCTTTTGCAAGAGCCCATGGCATTGTCTCATCAATATATTTGTTACATCTCTTAAATAACGTAAAGATCTCAGAAATTGCATCTGCAACACGAAGGTTTGCCATCTTTGCAACCACTTTATCTCTCGTCTTTGTTACAACATCAATTAGGTCTGTATCTACTGGCTCTGTTACATCCGTCTTATTCACAACACCTTCAAAGTACTTATTTGACATTGAAATCGTACGATTTACTAAGTTTCCTAAGGTATTTGCTAGATCGGAATTCATACGTTCTACCATAAGTTCCCAGTTAATCACACCATCATTATCAAATGGCATCTCATGAAGCACGAAGTAACGAACTGCATCTACACCAAAGAATTCTACTAAATCATCCGCATATAATACGTTACCTCTGGATTTACTCATCTTTACTCCAGAACCGTCTTTTGCATTTGGATCCGTCTGTAATAACCAAGGATGACCAAATACCTGCTTTGGTAATGGTAAATCAAGTGCCATTAGCATGATTGGCCAATAAATTGTATGGAAACGTAAGATGTCCTTACCAATTAAGTGTAAATCTGCTGGCCAGAATTTATTAAACTGCTCAGTGGAATTTCCATCGCAGTCATAACCAATACCAGTGATATAGTTGCTTAACGCATCAATCCATACATAAATAACATGTTTCGGATCAAAGTCTACAGGAATACCCCATTTGAAGGAAGTTCTGGATACACATAAATCCTGTAATCCAGGTAACAAGAAGTTGTTCATCATCTCATTCTTTCTGGATTCTGGCTGAATAAACTCTGGATGTGTGTTGATATGATCAATTAATCTCTGTGTGTAGTTGCTAAGCTTTAGAAAATATGCTTCTTCTTTTGCTGGCTGACACTCTCTTCCGCAGTCAGGACATTTTCCATTTACAAGCTGGGAAGCGGTAAAGAAGGACTCACAAGGAGTACAGTACATTCCTTCGTAGTTACCTTTGTAGATATCGCCCTGATCATATAACTTCTTAAAAATCATCTGAACCTGTTTTTCATGATCTTCGTCGGTGGTACGAATGAATTTATCATAAGAGGAATTCATCAAATCCCAAATATCTTTAATTCCACCTGCTACCTTATCTACGAATTCTTTTGGAGAAACTCCCACTTCCGCGGCCTTTTCCTCAATTTTCTGACCATGTTCATCGGTCCCTGTCTGGAAGAATACATCATATCCTTCCAATCTCTTAAATCTAGCAATACTATCCGCAAGTACGATTTCATACGTATTTCCAATGTGTGGCTTGCCTGATGTATATGCAATAGCAGTTGTGATGTAATATGGCTTTTTGCTCATAACATCTCCTCCTTACATTTATTGTTTTTAAAATGTGTAAACAAATTAGTTTAAAAAGTGTAAACAAAATGAATTGGCAATCCAGTTCATTTGTCATAAAATACTGCGTTCTCAATCATTAAAATTAATAATATGGAATTCCTGTCTTTTTATAGCATCCCACAAATATATTTTTATTATAGGTAATTGCAGAGTAATTTCCTATAAATAAAAAAAGCCCCCGTCTATTTAAAGACGAGAGTATCTCCCGTGGTGCCACTTTAATTCATACTAACTTTTCAGCTAGTATCTTACCGACTGCTAACACAGTCTCTCACTATAACGTGTGAATACGTCGTAACCTAAGCTTAAAACCTCAGCTACGCAGCTCCAAGACCATCTTCTATATGTTCCACTGTTCCCTGCTCTCAGCACACTAGAATTTCTTCCGGCAAGGTTCTCTGTTCAGTATTCCATATATACTCTTCTTTTCTCAGCATTTTTTATATGAATTTGCCTCAAGTATACATTTCTACTTTAAATTTGTCAAGGGTATTACAAAATAAGATTGATGAAACTTGTATTCCTCCTTACAGCTGTTCTTGTCCCCATACAAGAATATAAGTGCTGTACTGTAATACACCGATTCATCAATCTCATTTTTTAATAGCTTCGCCCTCTAAACATTCCCCAATGCTTCATCCTCCGGACAATACCTTCTCGATACCGACCAAATGAATTATAGCAAACTTTGTGAAATATGTCAAGAAAGTCTTTTAATCAAACCACTCTTTTGTGACTTTTCACATATCATGTGATTTAGAGCTTATTATAAGGAAAACTAAAGTAAGTTCCTATCATCTATTCCGTAAAGAACGCGGTAGCAAGGTCAACTAATGCCTTCTGATCTCTGATACCCATAAGTTCTCTAGCGGAGTGCATCGCAAGCATTGGAATACCAATATCTACAGTTTTCATTGGTAGCCAAGAAGAGATAATCGGTCCCATTGTTCCACCACCGATCACATCCGAATGATTCACAAATTTCTTATAAGGAATATTGTATTTGTCGCACAGCATAACCATGGATGCAATCGCTTCTGTATCAAAGGTGTAACGCTGATTTCCGCTAATCTTAAATACTACGCCATCATTCATTAGCGCATAATTCACTGGATCATATTTATCTGTCTTACTTGGATGAAGAGCATGAGCCACATCCATAGAAATGAGAAAACTGCTTAAGATAGAATCATTGAGTGCAGCTCTATCATAACCTAATGCTTGATAAATCTTCTCAAGGAACATGGAAAACAATGCAGAATCTGCTCCCTGCTTCGTTTCACTTCCAATTTCCTCATTATCAAATAAACCGATAATATTGATACCATCCTCACGATTTCCATCAATAATACCACGAAGTAGTGCATGGCAGGAAGTAAGATTATCTAATCTTGGACTCTGAATAAACTCTTCGTTCATACCAAGTAGCAATCCGTCCTCGGCACAATATACATAAAGGTCAAAATCTAAAATATCGCTAGCCTCAACTTGAAGCTCTTTTGCTAGAAATTCTATAAAATAAGATTTTTCATTTAATGTATCATTTAAAACACCCATCAATGGAAGCATATCCGTCTGCCTCATTAATTCTACACCCTTATTTACCTCTTTGTTCATATGAATTGCAAGGTTAGGAATTGTTAAGAACGGCTTATCAACACGAATTACTTTGGTTGCTGGAGCAAATGGATTCTCACTCTTAAGTGCAACTCTACCAGCAATAGAAAGTGGGCGATCAAGCCAAGTATTTAAAATTGGACCACCGTAAATTTCTGTATTAACTCGTAAATATCCTTTACTTGTTAACTCTGCTGTAGGTTTTACATGAAGACAAGGATGATCCGTATGTGCAGAAGCTAGACGAAACTGTTGCGTATTTGTAACCTGATTACCAATGGTAAATGCAAATAAGGTAGTTCCAAAAGGCTTTGTATAATATTTCCCTCCTGCCTTTAAACAAAATGTCTTACGAAAGTCAAGCTCTATAAAGCCTGCCTCCTCAAGCATTGTAATACCTTCTAATACCGCATGATAAGGTGATGCTGCTTTTTTTATATAGGAAAGTAATTCTCCTGCAATCTCTTTTTCTATCATTATGATCCTCCTGTTATCTATATTCATTATAATATTTACTTCTTCAAATACATCGATATCTCTTAATTTTTCGTTGTTTTATCATTGATAAACTACAATAAGATTCTATTTTAATACCTAAGCACACAAATTTAATAAGT